>JBEBSO010000301.1:0-5148 GCA_040394275.1 Telluribacter sp. | reverse complement strand
CATCAGCTTAAACCCATATTACGCTCTAGATCATGAACTGCGACTTTTGTTTTATTTCCTGCTGCGGAATCCGGGTTCAATCAATTCAAAATACCATATGAATTTTGGGCTAACTCAATTACCATTCCGATCTTCTAAACCCAGGGACAACGGATTGACAATGGTTATGGATAAAGGACTGAGCATACGCCAGGTGGAAGACATGATCTCGGCCGGCGAGCCCTTTATCGACATTGTGAAAATTGGGTGGGCAGTCTCTCATATTACACCTAACCTCCGGGAAAAGCTTGCAGTATACCGCAGCGCAAACATACCGGTGTATTTCGGCGGGACCCTCTTCGAAGCCTTTGTGGTACGCGACCAGTTTGATGATTACAGGCGGCTCCTCGACAAATACGACCTCCGGCACGCCGAAGTATCGGACGGCTCCCTGGATATGCCCCACGATATAAAATGTGAATTTATCCGGATCCTCTCCGGCCAGGTCACCGTCCTTTCGGAAGTCGGGTCCAAAGACGAAGAAAAGATCATCCCTCCCTATAAATGGATCGAACTCATCAATGATGAATTAGAGGCCGGATCCTGGAAAGTGATCGGCGAAGCAAGAGAAGCAGGCAACGTCGGGCTGTTCCGCTCGAGCGGAGAGGTCAGGCAGGGGCTTGTCGAGGAGATCCTCAGCAAAGTTCCTCCCGACAAGCTGCTTTGGGAAGCTCCGCTGAAAGCCCAGCAGGTCTGGTTTGTGAAGCTGCTCGGGGCGGAAGTCAATCTCGGCAATATCGCACCCGAAGAGATCATCCCCCTGGAAACCATCCGTCTCGGCCTGCGCGGGGATACTTTTTATCATTTCTTAAATTTAAAAACGAAGCAAAAATGGAAATTATCACCCAGATAATTGATTTCTTTCTACACCTGGACAAGCATTTGGCTGAAATTATCAAGGAGTACGGCACCATGACGTACCTGATCCTGTTCCTGATCGTATTTATGGAGACCGGCCTGGTTTTTATGCCGCTCCTCCCCGGGGACTCCCTTCTTTTTGCCACCGGTGCGCTTGCCGCTGCCACGGGCGCGCTGAATGTATGGCTCGTCATCGTGCTGCTCATGATTGCGGCGCTGCTCGGCGATAACGTCAACTACTTCGTGGGGAAATTTCTCGGCGAAAAAATCAAACAACGGGAGCGTATCCTGTTTTTTAAACGGGAATACCTTGAAAAAACCGAAGAATTCTATGCCAGGCACGGCGGAAAAACCGTGATCATGGCCCGCTTCATCCCGATCGTCCGTACGGTTGCTCCTTTCGTAGCCGGTGCAGGAAGCATGAAGTACCCCACTTATATCACCTATTGTATACTCGGGGCCTTCCTGTGGGTTCCCTCGCTGACCCTGCTCGGCTATTTCTTCGGAAATATGGAGATTGTCAAAAACAATTTCGAGCTGGTCGTATTCGGTATCATCGGCCTTTCCGTCATGCCCATGGTCTGGCAATTCGTCAAGCAGAAATTCATGAAGCCCAAGGTCGCCTGACCCTCCGCGCGGGGTGCGACCGGCCGGTCACACCACGCGCGTAATGATTTCTCCCAACCCGAAAAGCAACACAAACAGCAGGGTGGAAACGGCCATTTGCCGGAGATAAGGATCCAGCTCCGAAGCGGTAGTCCCGGCGGCAACCGCCCGGCCGTTGCGGATAAACAGCGGGAAGCTCAGCACAAAAAGGAGCTGTCCTGCGTGCCGGAAATGAAGCATCGTATAGACGGTCATGCAGAGCATCCCTGCCACGAGCAGAAACCAGTGGTAACGCACGGCGCCGGGCCGCCCCAGCCTCACCGGGATGGAGTTTTTGCCGGTAAGCCGGTCGGATTCGATGTCCCTGATGTTGTTCACGTTCAGCACGCCGACCGCAAACAGGCCGCAGCTGGTGGCGGGGAGAAGGTAGCGCCAGTCCCATTGATGGGTATGCAGGTAAAAGCTGCCCAGCACACCTACCCATCCGAAGAAAACCAGCACGGAAAGATCCCCCAGTCCCGCATAGCCGTAGGGCCGCTTGCCGGCAGTGTAGGTAATGGCCGCTGCAATGCAGGCCAGTCCCATACCGAGGAAAACCCAGAAGACGCCTTCCGGCGCCCCCTGCAAAGCGGTGATGATCAACCAGATACCGCTGACCAGCGACAATACTGAAAAGAGCGCCATCGCGCGGAGCATGGCCCGGGCCGAGATTATCCCGGATTGCACCGCCCGGCTGGGACCTTCTCTCAGCGGGGTATCTTTCCCGTTGACCGCATCGCCGTAATCATTTGCAAAATTGGAAAGCACCTGTAGGAAGACGGTGGTCAGGATACTGAGCAAAGCGACGGAAATCCTGAATTTCCCGGCCGAAAAGGCCAGGAATGTTCCCATCAAAATACAGGATAGCGCCAGGGGGAGGGTTCTCGGGCGCGCTGCGGCAATCCAGGGATTCATCAATCGGATGTCAGATGCCTACGGCTTTACGGAATTCGGGATCGTCCGGTGTAATTTTGGAGGCAAAGAAATGGGTCAGCTCCCCTTTTTCGTTCACCACGTACTTACAGAAATTCCAGGTAGGCTCCTTGTCGTTCCAGCCGTTGAGCGCCTTGGTGCTCAGCCAACGGTAAAGCGGGTGCTTGTTCTCGCCGGTCACATCGACTTTGTCGAACATGGGAAAGGACACCCCGTAAGTCGTCCGGCAGAACGTGGCGATCTCCTCGTTCGTGCCGGGCTCCTGTCCTCCGAAATTGTTGGCGGGGAAGCCCAGGACCACGACCTTGTCGCCGTATTGCTCATAGAATGCCTCCCAGTTTGCATACTGCTTGGTATACCCGCACTTGGAAGCGACATTAAGCAATACCACCTTTTTCCCTTTGTACGCCTTGAAATCGACAATCTTGTCACCGGTAAGCGACTTCATTTTGAAATCGTACAATGACCCCTTGGCTACGATATCCGCCCCTTCCGGCCTGATATTCATTTCGGATTTGTCAGCAAAGACCCCGGTAATCAGCGAACTCAGCATAATCAGGAAAGATTTAATGTACACCATATCTAAAACACTTTAATAGTGGCAACTCCATGTATCCGTTACCCGGCGGACTACATCCTCTCGGGGACCTCTATGCTCAATAACCCCAACGCATGCCGGATAGTTTCCACCACAGCCGAAGAAAGGGTCACCCGCAGGCTGACCGCCGCAGGATCCGGATCGGCAAATATCGAAACTTCCGCATAGAACTGGTTATAAATTTTGGCCAGTTCGAAAGCATACTGGGAAATCAGCGAGGGAGCGTAATCGGCAGCGGCGGCTTTTACCCTGGAAGGATACTGGCTCAGGAAGAAAATCAGCTCTTTTTCGGCCGCATGCAGCGGGTAGTCCGGGCCCGGCAGCACCAGCGGTATACCGCTCTGAGCAGCCTTCCTGATGATCGACCGGATCCGTGCGTAGGTATACTGGACGAATGGCCCCGTATGCCCCTGGAAATCGATCGATTCCTCCGGGTTAAACAGCATCCGCTTTTTGGGGTCCACTTTCAGCAGGAAATACTTCAGGGCGCCCAATGCCAGGATACGGTAAAGGTTCCGCGCCTCCGCACTTTCAAAATCCTGTATTTTACCCAGCTCACGGGTACGGTTTTCGGCCGTCCGGGTCATTTCCCCGATAAGATCATCGGCATCCACAACGGTTCCCTCCCTCGATTTCATCTTGCCGGAAGGCAGGTCGACCATACCGTAGCTGAGGTGAAAGCACCCGTCGGCATAGGGCCTTCCCAGCTTCTTCAGGATGGCAAAAAGCACGGCAAAATGATAATCCTGCTCGTTGCCCACCACCCATATCATCCGGTCCGGGTGGAAATCCCCGAACTTGAGATCGGTCGTACCCAGGTCCTGCGTGATATATACCGAAGTACCGTCGCCCCGCAGCACCAGCTTGTGGTCAAGCCCCTCCTCCGTCAGGTCAATCCAGACAGAGCCGTCTTCCCGGGCATAAAAAATACCTTTCGAAAGTCCTTCCTCGATGACGTCCTTCCCCAGGATATAGGTATCCGACTCATAATAGGTTTTGTCGAAGGTCACGTTGATCTTCCGGTAGGTTTCGCCGAAGCCTTCGTATACCCAGCCGTTCATGCGTGCCCACAAAGCGAGGGTTTCCGGGTCCTGCTGCTCCCACTTCAGCAGCAGCCGCTGCGCCTCCTGCATCCACGGCGCTTTTTTGGCCGCTTCCTCCTCGCTCATACCGGCAGCAACCAGCTCCGCGACCTGCTGTTTGTATTCCTTATCAAAAGCTACGTAGTACTTGCCCGCCAGCTTGTCTCCCTTGATCCCCGCAGACTGCGGCGTCTCGCCGCCGCCCAGCTCGCGATAGGCCAGCATCGACTTGCAGATATGTATCCCCCGGTCGTTGACCAGGCAGGCGCGGACCACCTCGTACCCGTTGGCCGCCAGGATGCGTGATACCGAATCGCCCAGGAAATTATTGCGCAGGTGCCCGAGATGCAGGGGCTTGTTGGTATTCGGGGAGGAAAACTCCACCAATACTTTCTCCCCGTTGGAAGGAAAAGTACCGAAATCCGCATCGGCAACCACCGCTTTCAGCACCTCCAGCCATGCACTGTCCTTCAGGCTGATGTTGAGGAACCCCTGCACGACGTTAAAACCCGACACCACGGGCGAATGTGCCAGAAGCCAGCCGCCGATCGTTCCCGCGATCTCCGCGGGCGCTTTCCGCAGCGTTTTCGTGAGCGGGAAAGTCACAAATGTATAAAAACCTTCAAATTCTTTTTTGGTGGGCTGAAGCGCGATGTCTTCCAGGTCAGTTTGAAAACATTCCGCAACCGCTTCCCGTATATTCCCGATCAGCGTAGATTCTAAATTCATGTATTTATTCTCTTAATTTGTTTTTTAGGTTACATGGAATTTGCCTGAACAGGCATACCTGTTCGCACGCGCACGCGCTTCGGCTCATTTCATGAATTTCTTTTAACTTGTTAAAACGCAAAAATAGGCAATAAGTAACTCTTTTTTTTCAAATATGTAGGAGAAACCCGCGAATCGGTAACCGGGAATTTAGTATATTTCGATAATTCGACGTTATTACTGGTATGAAGTCCTACTCAAAACAACTGATTTTCTGTTTCTGGA
>JBEBSO010000300.1:0-5175 GCA_040394275.1 Telluribacter sp. | reverse complement strand
ATTGTCTCTCCTTTTTATCCTCATCGCCCTGGCCGCCACAGGAATCAGCAACGCACAGCAAAAGAAACCGGGATTCGTAAAAATATTCAACGGGAAAGACCTGAAAGGCTGGGACGGAGACCAGGCCTTCTGGCGGGTTGAAAAGGGAATCCTGGTCGGAGAGATCACCCCGGCCACCCCGTTAAAAGCCAATTCTTTCCTTATCTGGCAAGGCGGTGAGCCCGGCGATTTTGAATTAAAAGGAGAATTCCGGATTTCGAAAGACGGCAATTCGGGGATCAACTACCGCAGTGAAAAGGTACACGATATCCCGTATGCGCTGAGAGGATACCAGGCCGATATCGACGGCAAAAACAATTATACAGGCCAGAACTACGAGGAACGCAACAGGACCACCCTGGCCTACAGGGGACAAAAAACCGTGATAGAGCCTGTCGAAGGAGCTACGCGCAAAAACAACGCCTGGACAGGAATGAAGGTGACCGGTTCGCTGGGATCGACAGACTCGCTGAAGGCACTGATCAAAAGTGAGGATTGGAACCGGTTTCACCTGGTCATCAGGGGCAACCGGCTCCTGCACTACATCAACGGCGTACTGATGAGCGATGTGACCGACGACGACGCTGTCAACCGCAAAACGAAGGGCCTGCTGGGCTTTCAGCTTCACGTAGGGCCGCCCATGAAAGTGGAGTACCGCAACCTGGTGATGAAAAACCTGTAATCCCGAGTAAAAGCTTTGAGTACCCTGACTAATCGCGACAGCTGGAAACATAAAATCTCCAATCACCATCAGCTGGGTGGGATCGAGACTTCGGTCATTGACAACGGTTCCGGGAAAGGCAACCGCATCGCCTGGATAAATACCGGGACAGGCCTCCGCTATAAAGTTGTGATCGACCGGGGGATGGATATCGCAGATGCCTTCTTCAACGCGCATGCGATTTCCTGGCTCAGCCACAACGGCTTTACGGCTCCTCAGCCCCTTTCGGACCGCGGCATAGAATGGCTGAGGACATTCGGCGGAGGGCTGCTCACTACCTGCGGTCTTACCCACGCAGGCGGTCCGGAGCAGGATATATACGGTGAGCGCGGCCTGCACGACCAGGTCAGCAACATTCCTGCCGAACTGGAATCGGTGATTCAACCCGATCCCGTCGCCGGGAAGATGGACATGAGCATCAGCGGCATCATCCGGCAGTCCCGGCCGTTCGGCCCGAGCCTCGAGCTGCGGCGGACCATCTCCTCCACGATCGGTCAGCCTGTGCTTCGCATCCATGACGAAGTCGTCAACCGCGGCAACACCCCGGCGCCGCATATGCTGCTGTACCATTTCAACTTCGGCTGGCCCTTCGCCGACGAAGGAACCGACATCATCTGGAAAGGAGACTGGCAGCCGCGCCATCCCGGGGCCGGCAACCTGATATTCAGGCCCGGGGGCGGGTTCAGGAAATGTCCGCCTCCGCTGGAGCAGCACTGCGGCTTCGGTGAGGAAGTCGGTATCATTGACATCGCGGCCGATCCCGGGGGAAACTGCTGCACCGGTCTCCGCAACGAAGAGATCGGCCTGGCGGTAATACTCAGATTCAGCAAAAAGCAGCTTCCCTGGCTTACCAACTGGCAGCACTGGGGCCCGGGAGAATATGTGACGGGGCTCGAGCCGGGGACCCATCCTCCTATCGGGCAGGCCAGGGCACGCGAAGAAAACGTGCTGATACACCTTCAGCCCGGTGAGCGCAGGGTATACGACGTGGAAGTCCGCATACTTCATGAAGAAAATGCCATCCGGGAATTCGTGGACAGGTACAACCAATAGACATTTTCAAATCCAATCATCTATTAAGCAAGTAAAATGAGTTTAGCGGAAAAAGCACTGGAACAGGGAAACGGGATCCTGAGATTGTCTCCCACCTGGGTACCCAGATCATTTTGTGTTCCCGGAAGGAGGATTAAGCTGCATCCCGACGATTATTATGTACTGGGCGGCGAGCGGGGCGGGATCGACGAACGCTGGTTGTCTTCTACCACACCTGCAAAAAACGGGCCGTTGACCGGCGAGGACGAAGGGCTGAGCAAAGTGGTGTACAACGACGGGACCCGGGATCACCTTCTCCTGCTGAAAGATGTCATCGATGAACTCAAAGGGGCTGTTATCGGAGACCGGCTGTGGAATGCGCACCAAAGCTGGCCGATGTACTCCAAATTCTTTGACAACATGGGTCCCCTTCCCCACCATATCCATCACAATGATGAGCATGCCGCCTTGATCGGGCAGAAAGGAAAGCCCGAGGCCTACTATTTTCCGCCGCAGCTGAACAACCACGGCGGGGATTTCCCGTATACCTTTTTTGGAATTGCCCCGGGCACCACCAGGGAGCAGATCAGGGAATGCCTGGTCAACTTCCCGAAGGGCGACAACAAAATCACGAACTACTCGCAGGCCTTCCGCCTCGAGCCCGGCACAGGCTGGGACGTACCTCCCGGCATGCTGCACGCGCCCGGGAGCATGTGTACCTACGAGCCTCAGAAGGCCTCTGATGTATTCGCCATGTACCAGTCGCTGGTCAACGAAGCGATTATCCCTGAGGAGCTGCTTTGGAACGGAACGCCCGAAGAACGCAAAGGCGATTTCGACCAGCTGATGGAGGTAATTGACTGGGACCTGAATGTAGATCCCAATATCATTCCAAACCGCTTTATGCCGCCCGTTCCGGTAAGGCCCCTGGAAGAAATGGAAGCAGCAGGGTATATCGAAAAGTGGATTTGCTACAAATCGGACGCCTTCAGCGCGAAAGAGCTGACGGTGCTGCCGGGACATACCGTCACGATCCGGGACAGCGCAGCTTACGGGTTGATCGTCATGCAGGGGCACGGGACCTTCGGCAAATGGAATATAGAAACCCCCGCCCTTATCCGCTACGGACAGCTCACCAACGACGAATTTTTCGTATCCGAAAAAGCCGCCCTGGAGGGTGTCCGGATCGTCAACCCGTCAAAGAATGACCCGATCGTGATCCTGAAGCATTTCGGGCCGGGCAACCCGGATCTGGTGCTGTAACGGCAACGGAGCCAAATCGTCATTTCATTGTCTTTTATTTTTTGGCCGGGCAGCGACAGTATACGTTTGCCGGGCCGGAACACTTAACTTTCAGATTATGCCAGAGAACAATTTTCCAAAGCTTCACAACGCCACCTGGCCGGGCATTGTGGGGAAAGGCCCGGGATCGGAGCCCGTTATCTCCTTTGATACCATGCTGGAAAAAACCGCAGCAGCTGAGGTAGACGGCGTTAAGTTTGACGGGATCGATATAGGACTTTTTGACCCTCATATCGATCTGGATATGAGTGACGACGGGATCAAAAGGCTGGCTGACAAAGTCGGCTCCCTGAATCTGGAAATCGGCAGCGTCGTGGCCCCTATCTGGGGCGGCCCTGCAATGGGAAGCAGGACAGAACGTGCGGAATTTGTCGAAATGGTCCGGAAATCAGCCCGGTTCGCCCGGAGGCTGCGTGAGCTCGGCGTACGTCCCGGCGGCATCGTGCGCATCGACTCCGCCAGCAAGCCGGAAGCCTGGGCGCTGGATCCTGCCGGCAATACAAAACTGATCGCCCGGACTTTCCGCGAAGCCTGTGACGTGGCGGCCGATTTCGGAGAGCAGCTTGCTGCCGAAGGAGAAATCTGCTGGGGCGGCATGCACAGCTGGAGGACCATGCTCGACACGCTGGAAGCCGTCGACCGGCCCAACATCGGGTTCCAGGCAGATATGTCTCATACGCTGCTTTACCTGCTGGGCTACAACCGTCCCGAAGACCGCATTCTTCCCGAAGACTTCGACTGGAACGACCGGGCGACACTCGAAGCCGGCCTCAGGCAGCTTACCGATGCGCTGCGGCCCTGGACCATTGATTTTCATGTCGCACAAAACGACGGCACCGTGCACGGTACCGGTTCGCACGACAAAACAGGACGGCATTGCCTCGCCACCGATCCCAACGGGAAGCTGGACATCACGCACGATGCCGGGTACTGGCTCCGCGACAGCAACGGACAGCTTACCAAAAAAATGAGACACATCTGCTGGGACGGGTGTATGTTCCCGAACGAAGTCATGTCCGAGCAACAGACCTGGAACGACATCCTCGCGGCCATGATCAGGGTACGCCAGGCCCACGGGTGGTACGAAGCCTGAGACATCCGGTCTCTTTTTGTATTAAAAACCGAGTGTTCATTCGAAAAAAATTGGAAATATGTCAGATAAAAAGGAAATAAGAATCGGCCTCATCGGTACAGGCTTCATGGGACGAACCCATACCAACGGCTACAAAAGAATCGGCGACTTTTTTCCGGAACTGAAATTTACGCCGGTACTCCAGGCTGTGTGCTCCAGGAACCGGGAAAAAGTACAGGCTTTTGCCGATCAATGGGGCTACAAATCCGTTGAAACGGACTGGAAAACGCTGATCGCCCGTGACGATATCGACGCGGTCGATATTTGCACGCCCAACGATATGCACGCCGAAATCGCCATTGCCGCAGCGGCGGCAGGTAAGATGATTCTCTGTGAGAAACCCCTTGCCCGTAACGTGGAGGAAGCGGAGAAAATGGTGGAAGCAGTGGAAAAAGCGGGTGTAAAAAATACGGTGTGGTATAACTATCGGAGGATACCTGCCGTCACGCTGGCCAAACAGATCGTCGACTCGGGCAAACTCGGCCGGATCTTTCACTACCGCGCCAATTTCCTCCAGGACTGGACGATCAACGCGGACCTTACCCAGGGCGGAGGCAACTGGCGCATGGACGTCGAAGCCGCCGGCTCCGGGGTGACCGGAGACCTGCTGGCACATTGCATCGACACCGCCATGTGGCTCAACGGCGCCATCACCGACGTCTCGGCAGTGACCGAAACCTTCGTGAAGGAAAGGATGCACGAAAAAACCGGCAAGCTGGAGAAAGTCGGGATCGACGATGCCTGCATCTTTCACTGTCATTTTGCGAACGGCTCGCTGGGACTTTTCGAATCGACCCGCTATGCCAGGGGCCACAAAGCCCTGTACACTTTCGAAATCAACGGCAAAAATGCCTCCATTCGCTGGGATCTTCACGACCTGAACCGCCTGGAATATTTCGATCATGCGGACCAGTCCATCGTCCGCGGATGGAGATCCATCCATGTCACC
>JBEBSO010000299.1:0-5186 GCA_040394275.1 Telluribacter sp. | reverse complement strand
GAACGAGAATGCACGGGTCATGAGCACCTGGCCTGCCAGGGCAAAAAAGCCCAGCGCAAAGAAAGCCGCCCAGTCCCCGAAATGCACCGGCATCCGGAAGCTGCCAACCAGGAAATCCCACGCCTCCAGGCCGGGGTAACAGGCACCGATACCCATGGAAGCAGCCGGCAGGACAATGCCGGACAACATGAAAGAAAGGACAATGACCTTCGGATCGTAGTAAGCGGATAGCTCCCTTACTGCAAAATAAGCCAGTGCCGTCAGGAGGGCGTTCCCCAATCCCAGCGCCTGGTTCCGCAGCCCGAAGGACACCTCCGGCCGGAAAATGAAGAGGATTCCCGATATCCCCAGCCCGATGGCCAGCCACTCTCCCCGGCCGAGACGCTCATTTTTCAAAAACCACGACAGCAGCGCAAGAAAAACGGGATAGGTATACTGGTAGACAACGGCCTGCCCCAGCCCGATGGTGCCGATCGCATAAAAGAACAGGTAAAGCGCAAGCGTACCGACCACCCCGCGCCACACCAGCATCAGGGGCTTTCCTCCCTTCTGCACCACCGGCCTTCCTGCCATGCTGATCCCGATGAATACCGCACCGACGATATTACGGAAAAAAACCTGCTGCACGGCGCTATAATCCTGGCTCAGCCTTTTGGAGACCGCCGACATCAGTGCAAAAAAGAACGAGGCCGCGAGCATCAGCAATACCCCTTTCCGGGCGGCCGTCCACCTGGTCATTTTCAGCCGTGCAAGATCCGTTCTCCGGGACATACCACATCAGATCAAACGGGATTATACCAAAAAGAGCGGTGTGATGACACCGCTCTTTTTGGTATAATCCTTATTTATTACTTCTTCGCCGTCGAATCCTTTTTCGTTTCTTTCGTAGACTTTTCCGCGTAAGACTTATTGAGACCATCCAGTACCTTCTGGGTTACATTCAAAGTAGAGTCGGCAAACAAGATCCCGCCGCCCCGGGTATATCCCAGCACGTATTCATACTGGTTCTCCTTGTTGTATTTCTCGATATAGTCGTGGATGTAGTTATACAGCTCTTCGTTTTTGTCGGACTCCTCCTTTGCCAGCTGCTGGGCGGCACGGTCACGGTACTGCACGAAGTCCTGCTGCTTTTTCATCAGCTGCGCTTCTATCGACCGTCCCTGCTCCTGGGTAAGGGTGGGCGCCTTCTGCTGAAAGAAGGCGATTTCGTTCTCCAGTGACTTGCCC
This sequence comes from Telluribacter sp., assembly GCA_040394275.1. GTDB lineage: Bacteria > Bacteroidota > Bacteroidia > Cytophagales > Spirosomataceae > JBEBSO01. Next base: position 3,959 of record JBEBSO010000299.1, on the reverse strand, counting down.
TTGTTGTTCAGGTCCATCTCCATCTGGTAGCGCTTGTTTTCGAACTCTTTTCTGGCGTCCTTGAAGAACTCATAGTTGTTGAGGAGCGTATCTACCTGTACATAAACAATTTTCCTTCCGGCGAGCGCTTCAGGGCTTCCCGGGGCAGCCCCCTGGTCTTTCTTCCCCGAAAAATGCAAAAAGAATAGCACTGCCACTGCCAGCGTGAGAATCACGTTCCATATTAAAGAAGTATTGTTGTTCACGTTTTGATAAGATTTTGAATTGGAAAAAAGAAACGAAAGGCCAAATATAGCAATTGACCTCAATATGACTTCAAATTTTCCTCAATTATTCCTATCGGCGGCCTGCACCACCGGCAGGATCAGGGCGGCGTCGCTGTACATGACTGATCTTTCATCCGGCTGCCCGCCCGCCATGGATATTCCTTCCGGGAAAAAACGCTGTTTCCCCGGCCTGAAGGCCTTGCCGGTCAGGTGAAGGCAGTCCACGCCGGTAGCGATCAGCATCGCCGCATTGGAGCTGTTCACCCCGCCGCCTGCCATGATTTCTATGCGTCCCCGGGCCGCCGCGGCGAGCTTTCCAAGCAGCTCTGCGCCCATCGGGGCGGAAGGCTTCTGACCGGAGGTAAGGATACGTTCGGCCCCGGTCCGGATGATATCCTCCAGCGCCTGCAACGGGTCCGGCGTTAGGTCGAAAGCCCGGTGAAAAGTAAATCCCAGCCCGCCTGCCGCGCTGGCCAGGCGGGCCGTGCGCTCGATATCCACCCTGCCGTCCTCCCGCAGGATACCCGTTACGATCCCGTCCGCTCCGGCGGCTACGGCCATCCTGATGTCCGCCCGCATCGTTTCCTCTTCCAGGTCGTCATATACGAAATCCCCTCCCCTCGGGCGGATCATGACATAGACCGGGATCCGGACATACCGCCTGACCGTCCCGATGAGACCCGGGCTGGGCGTGGTTCCCCCTTCTCCGGGGCCCCCGCAAAGCTCGATTCTGCCTGCTCCCGCCCGCTCCGCGTTCAGGCACGACTCCACCGAATACGCACATACCTCTACCAGCATAACCCTTTTTTTACGTACTGATAATCAATCATTTACATGGGCACAAAATAAATTCCGGCGTTATATATAATTTTTTCTCAAATAATCCCTTTAAAAGAATGGAGGAAAAGATTTTTTTTTAGCTTTGCAATCCAAAAATTTGTTTCAATTTTTTTTTCAAGGAACTAAAACTATGTACTGGACACTCGAACTTGCGTCTTACCTGGAAGATGCCCCCTGGCCAGCTACCAAAGATGAGCTGATAGATTTTGCTATCCGCACCGGAGCCCCCCTCGAAGTGGTTGAAAACCTGCAGGAGCTCGAAGATGACGGACAGCCTTATGAGAGCATTGAGGAAATATGGCCTGACTATCCTACCAAGGATGATTTCTTTTTCAATGAAGATGAATACTGACCGAGATTTAACAGAAGGGGCCTCATAAAAGGCCCCTTTTTATTTCCCGGCTTATATATTGCCCACCATATCTTCAGGCCGTACCCACTCGTCAAATTCCTTCGCCGTCAGGTAGCCCAGCGCTATCGCCGTTTCTTTCAGCGTGCTGCCGTTTTTATGGGCGGTCTGCGCGATCTCGGCAGCCTTGTAGTACCCGATTTTGTTGTTCAGGGCCGTGACCAGCATCAGGGAGTTGTTCACATGCTTCCTGATGTTGTCGTACAGGGGCTCGATCCCCACCGCGCATTTGTCGTTGAATGAAACGCATACATCCCCGATCAGCCTTGCCGAATGCAGGAAATTATAGGCCATCATCGGCTTAAACACGTTGAGCTCAAATTGCCCGCTTGCACCTCCCACGTTGATCGCCACATCGTTGCCCAGCACCTGGGCGGCCACCATCGTCATCGCCTCGCACTGGGTGGGATTTACTTTACCCGGCATGATGGAGCTTCCCGGCTCGTTGTCCGGGATATGGATTTCGCCGATACCCGATCTGGGGCCTGAAGACAGCATGCGGATATCGTTCCCGATTTTCATCAGGCTTACCGACACCGTTTTGAGGGCGCCATGGGCAGCGACAATGGCGTCGTGCGCAGCAAGCGCCTCAAACTTATTTTCGGCAGTCCTGAAAGGAAGACCGGTCAGGGCTGCGATATGCCCGGCCACGTTTTCAGCATAGCCTTCCGGCGTATTGATCCCGGTTCCCACAGCCGTTCCGCCCAGCGCCAGCTCAGAGAGGTGGTCGAGGGTATTTTGTATGGCCTTCAGCCCGTGGTCCAGCTGTGACACATATCCCGAAAACTCCTGGCCCAGCGTAAGCGGCGTGGCATCCATGAAATGGGTCCGCCCGATCTTGACGACCGTACGGAACTCCGCGGCCTTGCTTTTCAGCGTGTCGCGAAGCCGGGTAATGCCGGGGATCGTCACCTCCGTCAGGATTTTATAGGCGGCGATGTGCATGGCCGTCGGGTAGGTGTCGTTGGAGGATTGAGACTTGTTCACGTCATCGTTCGGGTGCAGGAACTTCTGCTTATCCGTAAGCTCCCCGCCCTTGATCACGTGCCCGCGATAGGCAATCACCTCATTACAATTCATATTGGACTGGGTACCGGAGCCGGTCTGCCAGACGACCAGCGGAAACTGGTCATCCAGCTTCCCCTCCAGGATTTCGTCGCACACCTGGCCGATCAGGTCGGATTTTTCTTTCGGAAGTACACCTGCCTCAAAATTGGTCATCGCAGCAGCCTTCTTCAGATAGGCAAATGCCCTGATAATTTCTTTCGGCATTTTATTGATATCCTGTGCAATCTGGAAGTTCTGTATGGAGCGTTGCGTCTGTGCCCCCCAGTATACGCCCGAGGGTACCTGTACTTCCCCCATGGTGTCTTTCTCTATTCGGTAGGTCATTAAAATGGGATTAATGAATGATGAATAACTAACAACCGGGCATCCCGGCTTCCGGTGTGCAAAGTTAGTGCAGTTCTCCTATTCTGCTTCAGAAGTAATGCGATTTATCTGCACCTGCGGCACGGCCGCTCCCCGTCAGGAAGCGAAGCCCAGCACGTATTCCGAAAAACAGGCCTGCGCTTCCCGGAAGCAGGCAGGATCCAGGCAGTTAAGCTCACCCATCTGACGGGCAAAAGCAACCAGGTTTTCCGTAGCGATGTTCCCCACCAGCTCATCCTGTGCCATCGGGCAGCCGCCGTAGCCCAGGATCGCACCGTCGAACCTCCGGCAGCCGGCACGGTAAGCCGCTTCGGTTTTTTCGCGCCAGGAAAGCGGGGTCGCATGAAAATGTCCTCCTATCTCAAGATCCGGGAACGCCGGGATCAGCTGCGTAAAAACGGCGGATACTTCCGCTGCCCCGGCAAGTCCCACGGTGTCGGCGACGGAAAAGGTTCGGATGCCCAGGGCGGCCAGCTTTTCCACCCAGTACGACACCACTTCCGGGCTCCAGCTGTCCCCATAGGGATTCCCGAATCCCATCGAAATGTAGAGAACAAGCTCCTTGCCCGTGCGGTCGCAAAGCTCCTGTATCGCTGCCACCCGGCCGAACGATGTTTCCATGGTGCTGCGGGTGTTCCGGAGCTGGAAGGTTTCGGAAACAGAGAAAGGAAACCCGATGCAGGCGATCTGCCCGAATACCGACGCCTCGGCGGCACCCCGCTCGTTGGCCACGATGGCCAGCAATCGTGTATCCGTACCGGTCAGGTCAAGCAGGCCCGTCAGGACGGCCGTGTCGCGAACCTGGGGCATGGCCGCAGGAGAGACGAAGCTTCCGAAGTCAATCGTATCGAAACCGACTTTCAGGAGCAGGTTCAGGTAGGCCGCCTTTACCTCCGTGGGAATAAATCCGGGAATACCCTGCCAGGCGTCCCGCGGGCACTCTACGATTTTCATATGGATCTGATTACGGTTATTGTTCTGAAGATCCGTAACCGGGGATCTTTGGGATCACT
>JBEBSO010000298.1:0-5202 GCA_040394275.1 Telluribacter sp. | reverse complement strand
TCGCAGATCCTTTCCCGCGGAATATCTAGGCGGTCATTCCCCCCAGGCGGTAACGATGAGCTGCCGCCTGCCGCCGTGGTCCCTGTGCTCGCAAAGGTAGATCCCCTGCCAGGTGCCCAGGGCCAGCCTCCCGTTGCGTATCGGGATGATGACGGATGCGCCCAATAACGACGACTTGATGTGCGCCGGCATGTCGTCGCTGCCTTCGTAGTCGTGCAAAAAGTCGGGGTCGTTTTCCGGGACGGCCTTGTCGAAGTACGTTTCAAAGTCCGCCCGCACGGTCGGATCGGCATTTTCGTTGAGCGTCAGCGAGGCCGACGTATGCTGTATAAATACCTGGCACATACCGGCTTTCCAGTGACGGACGGGCGCCAGCACCTCCTCAATCATCCCGGTAATCAGGTGGAAGCCCCTGGGTTTGGCAGGCAGCAACAAAAGCTCCTGATGAAATCGCAGCATACCTTTCTGTTTATAACGGCCCGGTTCGGGAATTAGCAACGAAATTAGTTGAATTGATGCAATTTTAATGAGAAATTGCGTCTCCGGCAACTCACCGCTGGCGGTCTTTCCGCAACAATCTTTAAGCACCGTTATGAACCAACTCGAAAGCAGCATCGAAAGAATCCTGGAAGCCATCGCCCAGCGTATCCCCTCCATCGTGCTCGGGCTGATCCTGCTCATCCTGGGAGGCTACCTGATCCGGCTGATCCTGAGCATTGTCCGGAAGCGGTTCGAAAGAAACGAGGTGGACCTGTCGCTGAGGGATTTTATCATGAGCCTCCTGCGGTTTGTGCTGTACGCCATGCTCCTCCTTTCGTGCGCCAGCACCATGGGCATCCAGACGACTTCGTTTCTGGCGGTGCTCAGTGCCGCCAGCCTTGCCATCGGCCTTTCCCTGCAGGGCAGCCTCTCCAATTTTGCAGGCGGCATCCTTATCCTGCTTTTCAAGCCGTTCCGCGTCGGCGACTCCATCACCAGCACCACGGGCGCTACCGGCACCGTCGAACGGATCGATATCCTGTATACTACGCTGCGGACTGCAGAAGGCATTGCCGTTTTTGCCCCCAACGGGACGCTGGCCAACTCGATCGTCACCAATTACTCCAATCTCCACCAGAGAAGGATCACCTACCGCTTCGTGGTGGCCGGAGATACGGATATCAAAAAAGCCCGGTCGCTCATACTGGACGTCTTCCGAAATGATCCCCGGATACTGGAAAGCCCTGCCCCCGAGGTGCTGGTGGAAGAGCTGACGTCCAACGGCGTAAGGCTGATCATTCATGCCTGGGCTTCTAAAAACGACTACTCCCATGCGTATTTCGAAAACCAGGAACGCATCAAGGAAACACTGAACACCCACCGGATCATCATGCCCCCGTCGGCCCAGGGGGAAGCCGCGGTGTAACCAGCGCACGCCTGACCCTTGCAGCTGCAGTTTTTTCCCGATTTCACAATGAGTTAACATTGTGTGTGTTACTTGCGGCCTCAAAACCGCTTTAATACACAAAATCTGATGAAGAAACTATTCCTGCTACTCCTGCTCCTTTCCTGGAGCACGCCCGAATCATTTGCACAGCGCAGCACCAAACCCCGGTCACCCAAAAACGTCATCCTGCTGATCGGCGACGGGATGGGCGTTTCCCAGGTATATGCCGGATGGGTGGCTTCCAAAGGCAGCCTTCAGCTCGAACGCACCACCCATACCGGGTTTCACAAGAACCGCTCGGCCGACAGCTTCGTTACGGATTCGGGCGCCGGCGCCACCGCTATTTCCATCGGGAAGAAAGCAAAAAACGGAGCCATCGGCGTAGATGCCGACGGTAATCCGCAACCTACCCTTCTGGAGATCGCCGAGCAAAACGGGAAGGCTACAGGCCTTCTGGCCACCTGCTCGATTACGCATGCCACGCCGGCTTCTTTCATTGCCCACCAGGCCTCCAGGGGATCGGTCGAGGACATTGCCGCCGACTTCCTCAAAACCGACATCGACGTATTTATCGGGGGCGGCCGCGATCATTTCACCAAACGCGGGGACGGCCGCAACCTCATCGACGAGCTCAGGGCCAGGAACTACCAGATCGCCCATTCCATAGAAGAAGCCCAAAAGGTTACTTCCGGTAAGCTGGCGGCGTTCGTCGCCGACAAGGAACAGCCCAAAGTATCGGAAGGCCGGGGCGACCAGCTCCTCCAATCAGTAAAAACGTCCCTCGGGATCCTTAATAGAAACAAGAAAGGCTTTTTTCTCATGGCGGAAGGCTCGCAGATTGATTGGGGAGGGCACGCCAATGACACGCAGTATATCGTAGACGAAATGCTGGATTTCGATCAGGCGATCGGGGCGGCACTGGACTTTGCTGAAAAAGACGGCCATACGCTGGTCGTCATTACTGCGGACCACGAAACAGGCGGATTCTCTGTCAACAACGGCGACATCGCTACCGGGAAGGTAGAAGGAAAATTCACTACCAAAGGCCATACCGGCGTGATGATCCCGGTCTTCGCCTTCGGGCCCGGCGCAGAGGCTTTCAGCGGCATTTATGAAAACACCGATATTTTCGGGAAAATCATCCGTGCCTTTGGCTTCAGGTAGCCGCCGGGATCCCGGCCCGCACCACTTTTTGAAACCGACTCCGGCTCAACTGAAAGTACTAATTCTTAACGTTTTTTTATCATGAAAAAAAAATGCCTGCTGCTGCTTGCAGCCCTTGTTTTCAGCTCCCCGGGCTTTGCCCAGAAAATGGTGAGCGGGTACGTCTATGTCGATGAAAACGGGAATTCCCAAAGAGACAAAAAAGAAAAAGGAATCGCCGGCGTATCGGTCTCCAACGGCGTGGAAGTCGCCACCACGGGACCGGACGGAAAATACCAGCTCCCGGTAGCCGACGACAACATCATCTTCGTGATCAAACCCGCCGGGTACCAGTCTCCGCTGAATGCCAACAACCTGCCCCGGTTCTACCGGATTCACAAACCCAAAGGCTCTCCCGCCCTCAAATACAAGGGAGTAGCACCGACTGGTCCGCTTCCTGCGTCCCTGGATTTCCCCCTGCTTCCGGGCAACGAAAACGAGCAATTCTCCACCCTGCTTTTCGGCGATCCGCAGCCGTATACCCGTGAAGAGGTGAATTACTTCGCAAGAGGCATCGTCAAAGAGGTGGAAGGCGTAAAAAATGTAGCCTTCGGCCTCAGCCTCGGCGACCTGGTCGGAGATGACCTCGACCTGCACCAGCCTTATACGGAAGCCGTCCGGCGCGTGGGTATCCCCTGGTACAACCTGATGGGCAACCACGATATGAACTACGACGCGGTGACAGACTCGCTTTCGGATGAAACCTACGAGGCAAATTTCGGCCCCGCCAACTATGCTTTTAACTACGGGAAGGCGCATTTTATTATCCTGGACAATATCCTCTACCCCGATCCCCGCGATGGCCAGGGTTACTGGGGCGGGCTTCGCAAAGACCAGCTCGACTTCGTGGAAAACAACCTCAGGTTTGTTCCCAAAGACCGGCTCATCGTGCTCGCCTTTCATATTCCCCTGCACGAGGAAAACAATGATTCCTTCCGGGATGAGGACCGCCAGCGGCTCTTCGACCTGCTGCGCGACTATCCCTACACGCTTTCGATTTCCGCCCATACCCATCAGCAGCGCCAGCACCTGCATACCCGTGAGAAAGGCTGGCGCCAGGACAAGCCCCACCACGAATACAATGCGGGCACCACTTCCGGCGACTGGTATTCCGGCGAGCTCAATGCGGAGGGGGTACCCTACGCCACCATGCGCGACGGCACTCCCAAAGGCTATGCCTTCCTGAAGATCAACGGGAACCAATATGCCATCGACTACAAAGTAGCCGGGAAACCCGCCGACTACCGTATGGAGATCTACGCGCCCAAAGTGATCCCCTCCGACCGCAATACCTCTGCAGGCATCTATGTCAATTTCTTCATGGGGCACCGCTCCAACACGGTCGAGTTCCGGGTAGACGACGGTCCGTGGAAAACCATGGACTTCGTGGAAGGTGAAGATCCGTCTTATCAGCACCTGCTGCACCGCTGGGATTTCACGGAAAAGCTCTTTCCCGGAAGAAGACCCGGCAATGCTTCCAAAAGTACCCATCTCTGGAGAAGCGGCTTCCCGCCCCGGCTCCCGGCCGGTGAGCACTTCATAGAAGTAAGGGCCACGGATCTTTTCGGACAGACGTTCACTTCCCGCAGGAGCTTCAAGGTGGAGCCGTCCGCAAAAAAATAACGGGATGCCAAATATTATTTGGAATAAACAGGAAAAATAAGATTAATATCCTGTATATATCGAAACTTTATCGCACCAGGCTGTCAGATAAAAGGAAATAACCCTTCGAAACAGAATATAATTCTGTTTCGAAGGGAAAACATTCCCCCGAACAGGCGGGTTCTTTCACAGGTGCTATGATCGCCTGCGGCTGTCCCGGCGCCTGTGAACCTTTTTAGCTCCTGATCTCCCGGCGCATAAACAGGTAGTAGGCCAGCGCAAAGCAGCACACCGTAGCGGCCACAAGCCCGCTTACCTGCGGCCATACGATCATCAGGCTCTGCAGATAGGACAGCGGAGAGGGAACGGCGCCGGCCATTTGCTCCATCGTCAGCGGACCGAGGCTGCGGATCGACGGCATCAGCAGGGTCGTCGTCCCGTCCGTATACAGCTGGCTCGGCGCAAGACGAAGCAGGTTGAGAATAATCTCATTGTAGCTCATCACCTGTTCCGACGACAGGTAGGCCGGGTTGGGAAACAACGCCTTTACGGCAAGGTTGATGATGATCCCGTAAAAGACCGTAAAAAACAGCCATATCCCGATCGCGGTGAGCGCCGATGTCGCCGTTTGCCGGAAACGGATGGACAGCAAAATCGACAAGCCGAGCCAAAAACCCACATAAATGATCGTAAACAGGATAAAGCTGAAGATACGCAGTATTTCCTCCGGCTCGACCCGCACGCCCGTAATGATAAGCCCCCCGCCGATCATCAGCAATGCCAGGGACAGGAAAAGACAGCCGATGACGAGCATCCCCCCGGCAAACTTGGACAGCAGCAGGTTGTCGCGGTAGACCGGCTGCGCCAGCACGCGGGTCAGGGTGCCGTTGTTCTGCTCCGAATTAATCGCGTCAAACCCCAAGCTGATCCCCAGCAGGGGCCCCAGGAAGCTCATGAACACATGGAACGTC
>JBEBSO010000297.1:0-5203 GCA_040394275.1 Telluribacter sp. | reverse complement strand
GCACAGCAAAATCAGGAGACAAAGTAAAGGTACATTATACAGGCACGCTGACGGACGGCGCGCAGTTCGATTCTTCCGTCGGACGGGAGCCCCTGGAGTTCCAGCTGGGGAGCGGCATGGTCATCCCCGGGTTCGACCAGGGTGTGACCGGCATGGCGGTCGGAGATAAAAAGACCATCCATATTCCTTCTGCCGAAGCTTACGGGCCGGTCAACGAGGAAATGATCTTCAACTTTGAGCGCAGCCAGATCCCCGCCGATCTCGAGCTGGAGGTAGGCGCTTCCCTGAACATGCACCAGGAAGGCAACGGACAGGTGATCCCCGTCGTTATCCGCGAGGTAACCCAGGAATATGTCCGCCTGGACGCCAACCACCCGCTTGCCGGTCAGGACCTTGTCTTCGAGCTGGAACTGGTAGGTATCAATTAAAACACCCGTTTATTTTTCCCGCTGTTATTTCAGGACGTCTTCCGACCGGGGTAGCAGCGGGCTATTGTAGATCAGCACCCCATTGTCATGCTGCGTCACCGGGATCCCGGAGGGGTTATTGCGATGGAACGGCAATGTCTGCTTCGTACTGTAATGACAGGCAAGCGACTTCCGGGGCTGCCCGGAAATATTTCCGGACTTATGCGAACATGGCCTGCAGGAACGCAAGCTTGTGGATGAGGAAGGAGAAAAGCAGCCCCCAGATGGTGCCGCTGATCAGCATCCAGGTGATCACCTGGGGCTTAGGTACCCTGAAGGCAAGCGCGAGTACCGAACCGCCGGGGGGAGTGAACAGCAGGGGAGTAAGGAAGGCAATGCCTACGATGCCGAACCGGAGCCATATCCTGACAGCCATCCTGCTGGTCCGGCTGAACCTGCGCACAGGCTTCTTTCTGCGGGACCCGATCAGGCTTTTCAGCTTTCCGCCTACGTAGGACACGACCAGCACGGTGCACATCATGCCGGCTACCGAGCAGACGGCGGTTTCTATCCAGTTCAGGCCCAGTGCAAAGCCTGCAACAGGGCCTGCAAAAAATTTCAGCGTCGCTGCCATCGCGACCGAAATGTACTTCGCCAGTAGCCCCTGTTCCATGCGTTCCGATTGTCTGGTTTCGTTTATTTAACTGCTTCCCGGGCATGGGCGCGGGTTTCCCGGTCTGTTTCTACGTAGTCATGGTAGGCGGGCTGCCGTATTAACGGTACGCGCGCCATACATGTTTCAATAATCTCCGAAATCTGAAGAAAGCCTATTTTTTCTTCGAGGAAAGCCGCTACGGCGATTTCGTTGGCGGCATTGACAACGCAGGGGGCATTGCCGCCTTTTTCCAGCGCATCATAGGCGATGGCCAGGTTGCGAAAGGTGGCTGTGTCCGGCTTTTCAAACGTGAGCTCGGGGTACCGGGCAAAGTCGAGCCTCGGGAAGGTATTGGGAACCCGGTGCGGGTAAGTGAGGGCATACTGGATCGGAAGCCGCATGTCCGGCAGCCCCAGCTGCGCCTTGACGCTGCCGTCGGTAAACTGGACCATGGAGTGGATGATGCTTTGCGGGTGAACCAGCACCTCGATCCGGTCCGGGGTCAGCCCGAACAGCCAGCGGGCTTCGATGACTTCCAGCCCCTTGTTCATCAGGGTGGCCGAGTCGATGGTGATCTTGGCGCCCATCGACCAGTTGGGATGCCTTAGCGCCTGCGCTTTCGTCACGCTTTTAAGGAAATCCCGGGTTTTCCCGCGGAAGGGGCCGCCGGAAGCAGTGAGGATGATTTTTTCGATGCTTCCTGTCTCTTCCCCGGGCAGGCACTGAAAAATAGCAGAATGCTCGGAGTCGACAGGATGAATGTGGACGCCTTTTTCGCGGGCCAGGGTGGTAATGAGCTCGCCCGCCACCACCAGGGTTTCCTTGTTGGCCAGGGCGATATGTTTCCCGGCGCTGATGGCCCGGATGGTGGGCAAAAGCCCTGCATAGCCGACCAGCGCTGTCAGGATGACGTCGATTTCCGGCGCTTCCACGCTTTCGCAGATCCCCTCGGTCCCGCAGGATACCCTTATGCCGAGCGGAGCCAGCGCAGACTGAACGCGGTCAAATTTGTCCGCCTGGCCGATGACCACTGTTTTGGGCCGGAAAGCAATGGCCTGCCCGATCAGCAGGTCAGCATTGTGCTGTGCAGTGAGGAGCTCCACGGAGAAATATCCGGGATTTTCCCTGACGACTTCCAGCGCCTGCGTACCGATCGAGCCGGTGGATCCGAGTATGCCAATTTTTTTTTTAACCATGCAGCGTAGCGTGTTTCAGTGCAGTTTATGGAGGCCGTCGGCAATCCTGCGGTCGTTGGAAAGACGGGGTACCTTGTTTTGCCCGCCCAGTTTCCCTTCGGACTTCATGTAATCGATAAAGGCATTTTTCCGGAGCGGCGTGATGACCAGCCGACGGAGGATGGCGCCGCTGATCAGGTCGTCATAGTAAACATTGAGCTCCGTGAGCCTGCGGTCGAGGTCTGCAGCGAATGCTGCCGGGTCGGCCGGCATGCGCTCAAATTCGATCAGCCATTCGTGATACGGCAGGCCCCCGTCGGGCGCGCTGACCATCGGCGCCACGGTAAATTCGGTGACTTCCGCTTCGGGATGTTTCGTTACGGCGTACTGCAGCGCTCTTTCTACCTCCTCGCCGATCACATGTTCGCCGAAAGCCGAAATGAAATGTTTGATCCTGCCCGTAACGACGATCCGGTAGGGATCGGTGGATACAAACCGGACGGTGTCGCCCAGGGAATAGCCCCAGAGCCCTGCGTTGCTGTTGATGACCAGGGCATAGTTCCTGCCGGTTTCCACTTCCCCGATGGAAAGCCGCCTGGGTTTGGGATCGAAATAATTTTCTACGGGAATAAATTCGAAAAATATCCCCGTATCGAGCAGCAGGAGCAGCCCTTCTTCCGCCTGGGAATCCTGGTAGGCAATAAAACCTTCCGAAGCGGGGTAAGTTTCGATCGAATCGATCTTTTTTCCTATGGATTCGAGGAGCTTGCGCCGGTACGGCTCAAAGTTGACGCCGCCGTAGACAAATACGGAAAAGTCGGGGAAAACCTCCTTGATCGGTTTTCCTGTCCGCTGGATAATCCGGTCGAAGTACATCTGTACCCAGGGGGGAATGCCCGAGATCAGGGACATGGGCTGGTCGATCGTTTCGTCGATGATCCGTTCCAGCTTGGTTTCCCAGTCTTCGATGCAGTTGGTTTCGTAGCTGGGCAGCTGGTTGGTCCGGAGGTAGGTGGGAACCATGTGGTTGGAGATACCGGAAAGCCGCCCGATGCGGATGCCCGCTTTTTCGGTCAGCTCCGGGCTGCCGGACAAAAAGATCAGCTTTTTGTCCAGGAAATCGGCCCGTCCGGTTTCGGCGATGTAATTCATGACCGCATTCCTCGCGGAACCGAAGTGGTTCGGGGCGGATGCCCGGGTGATCGGGATATATTTGGTACCGGAAGTGGTGCCGGAGGTTTTGGCGAAATAAAGAGGCTTGCCGGGCCAGAGCACATCTTCGTGTCCTTCGAGGATGAGCCCGATGTAGTCTTTCAGGTCCTCGTAGTCTCTTACCGGGACAGCCTCCTGAAAATCGGCATAGGAACGGATGTCCCTGAAAAAGTGATCTTTTCCGAATTTAGTCTCCGAGGCCGAGCGGACGAGATTGCTGCGCCAGCGTTCCTGTACGCGGACGCTCTGCGCCATCCAATTTCGTTGCTGTTGTACAATAAAACGAGCCAGCGGATGGCTCAAAACAGACCTGATTCCCATAAACGCAAAGGTAGTCCCAATTTTGAAATCTTACATTTCCGCCCGGGAATAATTATTTGAATCAGTCCCCGGAAATTTCCAATTCAGGGTTTTTTTATGGGTAATTATCTTTAATTTTGCAAACTTTAAATAGAGAGCCAAGGCATTTTTTAAGATATACATTATTATGGGATTGTTTGATTTTCTTACCAGCGATATCGCTATTGATCTGGGTACTGCCAATACCCTGATTATTCACAAAAACCAGATCGTACTTGACGAGCCTTCGATCATTGCGATCGACAAGCAGAGCGGGAAAGTGCTGGCCATCGGCGAGAAAGCCATGCAGATGCATGAGAAGACCAATGAGAATATCAAGACGATCCGGCCGCTGAAGGACGGGGTGATTGCGGACTTTACCGCAGCCGAAATGATGATCCGGGGAATGATCAAAATGATAGACACCGGCAGCCGTTTCTTTTCGGCCTCTCACCGCATGGTGGTCTGTATCCCGTCGGGGATTACGGAGGTGGAAAAACGCGCGGTAAAAGATTCCTGCGAGCATGCAGGCGCCAAGGAAGTATACATGGTCCACGAGCCCATCGCGGCAGCCATCGGGATCGGGATCGACATTACGCAGCCCAACGGGGTAATGATCGTGGACATCGGGGGAGGGACCACCGAGATCGCCGTTATTGCGCTTTCGGGGATTGTCTGTGAGCAGTCCGTGCGCATCGCAGGCGACGTCTTTACCCGCGATATCGTCGATTATATGCGGAGGGAGCACAACCTGCTGATCGGCGAGCGATCGGCCGAAATGATCAAGATGGCGATCGGATCGGCGCTCCCGGAGCTGGACAACCCCCCGAGCGACTACGAGATCCGCGGACGCGACCTGATGACGGGGATTCCCAAAGAGATCAAGGTGTCGTACAGCGAAATTGCCTACGCGCTGGACAAGTCCATTTCGAAGATCGAGGAGGCCGTTATGAAAGCGCTGGAAATCTCTCCTCCCGAGCTTTCCGCCGATATCTATAAGAACGGGATCTACCTGACCGGCGGGGGAGCGCTCATTCACGGGCTGGACAGAAGGCTTGCCAACAAAACGAAGCTGCCGATACATATCGCGGAAGAACCCCTGCAGGCAGTGGTGCGCGGTACGGGTGAAGTTCTGAAGGATCTGGAGCTTTACAAACCTGTGCTTTTGTCCTAAAACAATTACAGATCCGGGCCTAACTATATATGAATCAGCTCATTGCGTTTCTGTCGAAGAATCGTAACTTTATTATATTTCTGATTCTTGAAATTGTGAGTTTCAGGCTGTATATCCTCAGCAATTCCTATGCAGGGGCCACTTACTTCAATACCTCCAATCTCGTTGTTGCCCGGATCCTGTCGTTTTCCAACTCGGTGCGCGACTATGCCAACCTGAGGGACGCCAATTCGGTGCTGGT
>JBEBSO010000296.1:0-5210 GCA_040394275.1 Telluribacter sp. | reverse complement strand
ATAGGCCCGGATTTGGTTTGCAAAATTAGGGATTCCGGGATAAAGCGCCAAGCGAATTCTGCATAAATTTATCTGCAAATTGAAGTTCTTCCTTTAATTTTACAGGAAAAATTCAGCTGCTTGAACAAACGAAAAATAATCAACGACCCGGTATACGGCTTCATTACCATTACCTCGGGGCTTATTTTCGATCTCATTGAGCATCCCTGGTTCCAGCGGCTGCGCCGGATCCGGCAAATGGGGCTCGCCGACTACGTGTACCCCGGTGCGCTTCACACCCGTTTTCACCATGCGCTGGGCGCCATGCACCTGATGAGCCAGGCGCTGCAGACCCTTGGCAGCAAGGGCCACCCGATCTCCGGGGAGGAAAACGAAGCCGCCCAAATCGCTATCCTGCTCCACGACATAGGGCACGGCCCCTTTTCGCATGTGCTCGAGCCGGTGCTGCTGTCGGGCGTGCACCACGAAAGTATGTCCCTGCTGCTGATGAGTGAGCTGAACCGGCAATTCGACGGAAAGCTGTCGATGGCCATCCGGATGTTTGAAGGCACCTATCCCAGGCAGTTTTTCCACCAGCTGATCTCCAGCCAGCTGGATATGGACCGGATGGATTACCTGAACAGGGACTGCTTTTATTCGGGGGTCGCCGAGGGCACGATCGGTGCGGACCGGCTGATCAAAATGCTGGACGTCAGCGACAATGAGCTGGTGGTCGAAGAAAAAGGCCTGCTGAGCATCGA
This sequence comes from Telluribacter sp., assembly GCA_040394275.1. Classification (GTDB taxonomy): domain Bacteria; phylum Bacteroidota; class Bacteroidia; order Cytophagales; family Spirosomataceae; genus JBEBSO01. The sequence goes on along the minus strand of JBEBSO010000296.1, from coordinate 4,470 downwards.
AAACTTCCTGAACGCCCGCAGGCTGATGTACTGGCAGGTGTACCTGCACAAAACGTCGCTGTGTGCGGAATCCATGCTGCTGCAGATCATCCGCAGGGCACGGGAGCTCACCCTGGACGGGCAGTCCCTCTTCACCACTCCCTGCCTTTCCCTGTTTTTAGACACCAACCATACCATTGCTGATTTTTCCGAAAACCGGGACCTGCTCCAGGCCTTCACCCGGCTGGACGATCACGACGTCTGGGCCTCCGTAAAGGTCTGGGCCGCGCATGCCGACCCGGTGCTGTCGTTGCTCAGCAGGCACCTCCTGGACCGGAAGCTGTTTAAAATCCGGTTTACCCCCACCCCTGCCGACGAAGCGCTGAAAAGTGCCGCTGCAGAGGATCTCGCGGCCGCCGGGATACCGGAGGAGTTCCGTTCCTATTTCATGGTGGAAGGCCAGACCAAAAATATTGCCTACCTCATCGAAAGTGAGCAGATCAAAGCAAAGCTGAAAAACGGAAACGTGGTAAATATTTCCGAAATTTCGGACATTCCGCTGGTCCAGGCGCTCAGCAAGATTGTTCACAAGTATTATATATGTTGGGCTAAAAATGTATCTTTGCGCCCATGATTTTTTTTAACCATGGAGTTTACAGTAAGCCAGATTGCGAGTATATTAAATGGAAGAGTGGAAGGAGACGGCACTCTCCGAATCCACAACGCCGCAAAGATTGACGAGGGGCAGCCTGGCTGTATATCCTTCCTGTCTAACCTGAAGTATGAACATCACCTGTATTCCACGCAGTCTACCGCCGTCATCGTAGACGAGCACTTTCAGCCGCGGCAGGAAGTTAAGGCCGCGCTCATCTACGTACCGAATGCCTATCTTGCGTTTACCACGCTCCTGGAAGAATATCAGAAGGCGCTGGGCTCCTCGAAGAAGGGGGTCGAGCAGCCGAGCTTTATCGGCGAAAATACCGTGATCGGCAAAGACCATTACCGCGGCGCCTTTTCCTACATCGGCGACCACTGCACCATCGGCGACCATGTGCGGATCTACCCGGGGGCCTACATCGGCGACCACTGCACCATCGGCAACCATACCGTCATCCACCCGGGCGTGAAAATCTACGCAAAAACAGTTATCGGAAATAATTGTTCTATATTTGCCAATGCGGTGATAGGGAGCGATGGATTCGGGTTTGCCCCCCAGGCCGACGGGTCCTACAAGACGATCCCCCAGCTTGGCAACGTGATCATCGAGGATCACGTGAGTATTGGCGCAAACACAACCATCGACTGCGCCACCATGGGTTCTACTATCATCCGGAAGGGAGCAAAGCTGGACAACCTGATACAGGTTGCTCACAATGTGGAAATCGGGAAGAATACGGTGATCGCTGCCCAGAGCGGCATCTCCGGTTCGTCAAAGCTCGGGGAAAGCTGCGTCATCGCCGGACAGGTGGGCATTGCCGGCCATCTCACCATCGCGGACAAAACGATGATCGGTGCACAGTCAGGACTGGGCAAATCCATCAGCAAAAGCGGGCTTTCCTACAACGGCTCTCCCGCTACCGAGCTCAACAGCAACCTCCGTTCCCTTGCAGCCCTGAGAAGGTTGCCCGACCTGGAAAAGCGGGTCCAGGAACTGGAAAGATCTTCAGGCGCCAAATAACAATCATCAAAATCCGCAAAGCGAAGCGCAGCGCTTCGTTAAACCGATACGAATGAACGAGAAACAGCAAACCATTAAAAAACCCGTATCTGTCTCAGGAGTTGGCCTTCACACCGGCGTACAGGCTACGCTGACGTTTGTCCCCGCTCCGGCCAACCATGGCTATAAATTCCAACGAATCGACCTTCCGGACCAACCGATAGTGGATGCCGACGTGGACAACGTCGTAGACCTCTCCCGGGGTACAACCATCGAGCAAAACGGGGCGCGTATCCATACGGTAGAGCATACGCTCGCCGCGCTGGTCGGCCTGCAGATCGACAACGTCCTTATCCAGCTCGACGGCCCCGAGCCCCCGATCCTGGACGGAAGCTCGATCAAGTTTGTCGACGCCCTGATGGATGCCGGCCTGGAGGAGCAGAATGCCTACCGCAACTACTTCGAAATCCCGGAGCACGTTCATTATAAAAACCCCGAAAAAGACATCGAAATTGCGGCCCTGCCTTTGTCCGACTACCGGCTGACGGTGATGGTCGATTATAATTCAAGGGTCATCAACAGCCAGCATGCCTTCCTGAACGACATCAGCCTGTTCTCCTCCCAGATCGCCATGTGCAGGACTTTCGTCTTCCTGCACGAGCTGGAAGCGCTGTACAGGCAAAACCTGATCAAAGGCGGCGATCTGACCAATGCGATCGTCATCGTAGACCGGGAAGTAAAGGAAGGGGAGCTGGACCACCTCGCTCAGCTGCTCAACAAACCCAGGGTCAGCGTAAACGAGTCGAAAGGCATCCTTAACAACCTGGAGCTCCACTATCCCAACGAAATGGCCCGGCATAAGCTCCTCGACCTGATCGGGGACCTGGCCCTGATCGGCCGCCCCATCAAGGCGCAGATCCTCGCGGCACGCCCCGGCCACGCCGCCAACATCGCCTTTGCCAGGAAGGTGAAAAAGCTGATCAAGTCAGGACGCGGAGACATTCCCCAGTACAACCCCAACAAGCCCCCGATTCTCGACATCAACCAGATCTCCCAGCTGCTGGCGCACAGGTACCCGTTCCAGATGATCGACAAGATCATAGCCCTGGACGAAAACAGCGTGGTAGGTATAAAGAACGTGACCATGAACGAGCAATTCTTCATGGGGCATTTCCCGGGCAACCCCGTGATGCCGGGCGTGCTGCAGCTGGAAGCCATGGCGCAGACCGGCGGTATCCTGGTACTGAGCACCGTGCCGGACCCGGAGAATTATTGGCCTTACCTCATCGGTATCGAAAATTGCCGCTTCCGCCGCAACGTACTGCCGGGAGACACCGTAATCTTCAAATGTGTGTTTACTTCCCCACTCAAACGCGGAATCGTAAAAATGAGCGGAAAAGGATATGTAAACAGCCAGTTGGTATGTGAAGCAGATATGATCGCCAGTTTAGTTAAGAAAAAATGATACAACCGTTAGCTTATATACATCCGGAAGCCAAAATTGCGCAGAACGTAGTCATTGAGCCGTTTGCCATGATCCATAAGGACGTGGTCATCGAGGAAGGCAGCTGGATCGCTTCACATGCCGTTATCAACGAAGGCGCCCGTATCGGCAAGAACTGCAGGATCTATCCCGGGGCCGTCATTTCTTCGATCCCCCAGGACCTGAAGTTTAACGGCGAATATACCCTCACCTTTATCGGAGACAACACCACCATCCGGGAATATGCCACCATCAGCAGGGGCACGGAGGAGCATTGGAAAACGGAAGTGGGCACCCATTGCCTGGTGATGGCGTATGCGCACATCGCCCACGACTGCCGGGTCGGCAACCACTGCATCCTCGGGAACAACGTGCAGATTGCAGGGCATGTCCACATCGGCGACTGGGCCATCGTCAGTGCGCTCAGCGCTGTCCACCAGTTCACCCAGATAGGGGTGCATGCGTTCGTTTCGGGCGCGTCGCTGGTGAGAAAGGATGTCCCGCCCTTTACCAAAGCTGCCCGCGAACCCATCTCCTATGCCGGCATCAACTCGGTCGGCCTCCGGAGAAGGGGCTATACCAATGAGCAGATTACGGATATCCAGAATGTGTACCGGTACATTTACATGAAGGGACTGAACAACGCCGATGCCCTGAACCTGATAGAGCTGGAACTGCCGGCTTCCCGGGAACGGGATGAGATCGTGAATTTCGTCCGCAGCTCGGAAAGAGGAATCATGAAAAGCCCGCTGCAGTTTAAGGAAAACGAAGACGCGGAGTAACCGCCAAAAGCCTGTCCGATCGTGCAGATCACCGCTGAACATGCCGGTAAAAAATTCATATCCGATTGGATCGTACGGGATGTAAACCTGCTGCTCGAACCGGGAAACAGCTATACTTTCATAGGACCAAACGGCAGCGGCAAATCGACGCTTATCCAGCTGCTGATGGGTGCGGTGCCGGTATCTGAAGGAAGCATCCGCTACCGTCTCTCTCCGGGGTCTCCCGTGCTGGACCCCGAAAAATGGTACCGGCATCTCGTGCTCGCCGCTCCCTATCTCGAAGTCATCGAGGAGTTTACGCTCCGGGAACTGGTCGACTTTCACCGTAAATTCAAGCCGTTCAAAAACAACCTGTCGGCAGGCGAATTCGAGGACCTGACGGAATTGTCACACGCCCGGCACAAGCTGATCCGCCACTTCTCGTCGGGGATGAAACAGCGGGTCAGGCTGGGCCTGGCGTTTTATTCCGATGTGCCGGTGGTCTTCCTCGATGAACCTACCTCCAATCTTGACCAGGCCGGTGTAAACTGGTACCTCGACAATATTTACGCGATGGGAAAGGACCAGAT
>JBEBSO010000295.1:0-5214 GCA_040394275.1 Telluribacter sp. | reverse complement strand
CGGGGGCCATACGAGCTTCAGGCAATTTATTGCCCGGATCGCTGAAGCGTTGGGAAAAAAGGCGCCGCACATACACGTCAGCAGCCGGACGGCAGGCCTTATCTGGAGGCTGGAAGCCATCCGTTCCCTGCTGACAGGCAGCACCCCGCTTATCACCAGGGAAAGCGCCGGCGCAGCCCTGCACAGCTTCATCTACAGCAGCGGAAAAATCGAAGCATTTACAGGGCTGACTTTCAAATCGCTGGAAGAAACCACGCAACGCATCGCCAAAACTTTTAAAGTGGAGGTTTGAATAATAAGATTATTATTTCTAACTTTCTTCACACAAGCTTCCAAAAGGTGCGGGTCCAATCGAGAACATAAGATGGAACAGGATTTCGACAAACGAAAAGAAAAAATAAAAGAAACTGTGCGCCTTTTCGAACTGATGCTAAAGACGGAAGGAGCCGGCTTTTTCGACCAGGACGCCTACGCGCATCTTATTGAGCACTACATGGACCGGGACGAATGGGAAAAGGCGCTGAAAGCCTGTAATTTCGGTCTGAACGAATACCCCTATTCCCTCGAGCTCATGCTCAACAAGGCGCACCTGCTGGCACAGCGCAATGAATTTGAAGAGGCTATAGAATTGCTGGAAAGGGCCAATTTGTTCTACCCCGGGGAGACGGAAATACCCTTTATGCAGGGGGCCATTTACAGCCTGATGGGAGAATATGAGCTTTCGGTAGAAATTCTCGAGGGAATGCTCAGCTATTTCAGCCAGAAGGACGACATCTACTTTCAGCTGGGCCAGACCTACCAGGACTGGGGAAAATACGAGGAAGCCATCGGGCATTACAAGCTTTCCATACAATTCAACCTCAACAATGAAAGCGCGTTCTACGGGCTTATCCATTGCCTGGAGCTGACGGGAAAGCTGGAAACCCATGTAGACTACTGCAAAGGCCTGGTGGACCAGGATCCCTTCTCGCATTGCGCCTGGTACAACCTCGGGGTGGTCTACAGCAAACTGGAAAATTTTGAGGAAGCCATCCAGGCCTATGAATACGCCACGCTCACCAATGAAGGCTTTTCTTCCGCTTATTTCGGCCTGGGCAATGCGTATATGAACCTGGAAGAATACGACAAGGCGATCCTGAACTACCACAAAACCATCGAAATCGAAGGGCCGCAGCCCGAAACCTGCTGCTGCCTGGGGACGGCCTACGAAAAAGCAGGTGAATTCGAGCATGCCGTCGTATACTATCAGCAGGCGGTCAGGATCAACGACCAATGGGACGACGGATGGTTCGGGCTGGGTCTCTGCATGGGCGAAATGGATCGCTGGTATGAAGCCGTGGGCTTTATCCGGAAAGCCATCCAGATTACCGAGCTGAACCCCGACTACTGGCTTGCGCTTGCCGAAATGGAATATAAGCTGGGGAACCTGGCCTCTTCCTTCGAGGCTTTTGAAAAATCGGCCGAAATGGAGCCCTCCAACCCGGACGTATGGCTCAAATGGTCGCTGGTATTTTTTGAGCAGGGCGATTATGCCCGGGCGGTCGATCTGCTGCGCGCCGCGATCGATGAGCTGCCCGAGGAAGCAGACCTGTACTACCGCCTGGTGGTTTACCATATTCACGCGGGCGACTACAAAGAGGCCCTTCTGAAGCTGGAGATTGCCCTCACGCTGGACTTCGAAGGACATGACCAGATCTATGAATTTTTCCCGGAACTCGAAAAACAAAAAGCGCTTTTCCGGATCATAGAGCAATACCGCAGCAAATAACCGCCCTTCCGTCAGGAGACAATCACTCCCGTGAGCTGCCCCGTCTTTATCCGGTACGCGCAATCGAAATGCTTTTCCGGGCAGGCCTTGTGGCCATGCAGGCCGCAGGGCCGGCAGCTTAGCTCCTCCTCTACTTCGACGATGTGTGCAGACTCCGACAACGGGCCATATCCGAAGGCCGGTATCGTGGAGCAGTATACAGCAGTGACCGGGGCGTTCGTTGCCGAGCACAGGTGCATGGGAGCCGAATCGTTGGTAAAATTCATCACCGCGCCCTGCATCAATGCGGCTGATTCCAGGAAGGAAAGCTCCCCGCAGAGATTCACGATCTGATCCCTCCGGACCGGATCCCGCAGGACTGCCGCACGTATCTTTTCCGCATATTCCCTGTCTCCCGGCCCGCCCAGCAGGTACACCTTATAGCGGTCTTTTACAGCATGGATAAGCTCTTCCCACTTACCGGCCGGAAACTGCTTCGTAAACCATACCGATGCAGGGGAAATACAGAGGTAAGGCCCGCCGGACCGATATGGCTCCGCCCGGAGATAGTCATCAGGCGAGGGGTACAGTCGCGGGAGAAACCTTCCGGGCGGAAGGAAATCACCGACCAGCTGTTCGTTCCGGTCGATCTCATGGATACCTTCCCCGGACACATGGTCCTTCCGGACGGAGAACAGAAAGGAGAGCGGGTTTTTCCGGAATCCCGAACGGACCCCCGCCCCCGAAAATGCCGTCAGAAACCCGGTAGATGCATACCGCTGAAGATTGACCACCCAATCGTAGCGGTTTGACCTGATCTGTTTCAGCAGGTGCAGCAATCCCTTGTACTTCGCGGCCTTTTTGTCCCAGATCAGCACGGTCCGCAGGTAGGGATGGGCCGTAAACAATCCCTCGTTCCCTTTCCTGACCAGCACATCCAGCGCCGCGCCCGGAAAAGCATGGTGCAGCTTTTCGAGCAGGGCCGTCGCCAGGATCACATCTCCGATAAAAGCGGTCTGGATAACCAGAATCCTCCGCGGAACAACCATAGGTTCTCTTTCAAATCTTAATTAAAAAATGAAGGACAGCCGTCAGTAATCTTCCAGCTCGTCCAGGAACGACCGGTATGCCCGCTGCAGCTCCTGCATCGTCCGGGTATTTTGCTGCGCACCGGCCAGCTCGATCCCCTTCTTATAGACCGCTTCCGCCTCTTCCGTGTAGCCCGCTTCCGCCAGGACCCCCGCCGCCTGGTAATACACCGGCAGGTAACCGGGATGCTCCCTGAGCAGAACCCGGAACCAATCCAGGGCCCGGGAAGTGTCCGTCTTCAGATACGCCAGCGCCAGCGCATAGGAATTGAAAGGATCTGCCGGATCCTCTTTATAAAACTCCAAAAGTTTGTCAATCATACCTCCTTGGCTCAAGTGCCTTCAAATATCAGATTATTCTTTTACATTTTCCGATGAAAAGATCCCCGGATCATCTTCTATGTCACATGAAACCTGCCGGCGAATAAAATTTGTTATGCTTGCATACTATACTGCCGATATTTGTGTATATTCGCAACACAGCGTTTCACAGCCCGGCTCCGGCCGGATTGAAAATATAAGTCAGATTAATTTGTTCATTGCGCCGCAACCGGCGCGACAAAAGTCATGTTCCTATGAAGATATTAGTTTGTATTACGAATGTCCCGGATACTACGGCCAGGATCACTTTTACCGACGACGACACCAGGCTCAGCAAAGCAGGCGTCCAGTTTGTCATCGGTCCCTACGATGACTATGCGCTGGCAAGGGCCGTAGAATTGAAGGAGCAGTCCGGGGGAACCATCACCGTGCTCAATGTGGGAGACGCGGAGGCGGAGCCGCAGATCAGGAAAGCCCTGGCCATCGGAGCCGACGATGCGATCCGTGTCGATGCAGAGCCGGTAGATTCCTACTTCGTCGCCACACAGATCGCGCACATTGCCAGGAACAACGGCTATGACCTGATCCTCATGGGAAGGGAAAGCATCGACTTCAACAGCGGGGTCGTGCATGGCCTGGTAGGCGAGATGTTGGGTATTCCCTCATTTTCGCCGGTCATGAAGCTCGACATCTCGGGGAATACGGCCTCTTTCGCCAGGGAAATAGACGGCGGAAAAGAATTCCTGGAAGCGCCACTTCCGCTGGTGCTGGGCTGCCAGGAGCCCATTGCCGAATGGAAGATCCCCAACATGCGCGGCATCATGACGGCCCGTACCAAGCCCCTCCAGGTTGTCGGGCCGGTACAGGCGGAAGCCGGCACGGAGCTGAAAAAATATGCGCTTCCGGCGCCGAAAGGCGCCTGCCGGATGATCCCGGCGGAGGAGGCCGCACAGCTGATCACCCTGCTGCGTACCGAAGCCGGGGTATTGTGACGCCGCTTCTCTCATTTTTTTAGAATCCAGTCATACCAAGAAAATTAATCAGCTATGTCTATATTGGTTTTTGTTGAAACAGATCAGGGAACAATTAAAAAGTCCAGCCTGGAGACCATTGCCTATGCTGCCGGCGTCTCGGCGCTGAACGGCCAGCCCGTCACGGTGCTGGCAGTAGGGAAAGCGGAGGACCAGGCACTGGCAGAGGCCGGGAGATACGGCGCCGCAAAGGTGCTTCACGCTGCCGACGCCCGGCTGGACCAGGAAAACAGCATGGCCTATGCCGATGTCCTCGTACAGGCCGCCGCAAAGGAAAACAGCAAGCTCATTCTTCTCTCCGGATCCGGGCTGAGCGACTCCGTAGCCGCCAGGGCCGCCGCCAGGCTTCAGGCCGGGCTCGTTTCGGGAGTAACCGGGCTCCCGGACCTCAGCGGGGGATTCAGCGTACAAAGATCGATTTATACCGGGAAGGCATTTGCCACGGTGGAGGTAAAGTCGGAAATGAAGATACTGCTGATCCGGAAAAATGCAGTAGAAGCCACCCCGGCTGGATCGCCGGCGACTGTAGAACGCTTTTCGCCGGAGCTGTCTGACAAAGACTTCACCGCCAGGGTGATCAAAACGGAAAAAGCAGAAACGGAGCTGTCGCTTACCGACGCCGACATCATTGTCTCCGGAGGCCGGGGAATGAAGGGCCCTGAAAACTGGCAGCCGCTGCTGGACCTGGCCAGGGAGCTGGGCGCCGCAACCGGGTGCTCCAAGCCGGTGTCCGACCTGGATTGGCGGCCTCATCACGAGCACATCGGGCAGACCGGCATCAAGGTAGCGCCCAACCTGTACATTGCCTGCGGAATATCCGGGGCCATCCAGCACCTCGCGGGAGTAAACGGATCCAAATGTATCGTCGTGATTAATAAAGACCCGGAAGCACCTTTCTTCAAGGCAGCGGATTACGGGATCGTAGGAGATGTCTTCGAGGTCCTGCCCAGGCTGACACAGGCGGTCAGGGATTCGAAATAAAAAGGAAAACCATCCGGACTGAAGGGGCCGCTCCTACCGGGGAGCG
>JBEBSO010000294.1:0-5216 GCA_040394275.1 Telluribacter sp. | reverse complement strand
TAAGGTCAGAAGGACTTCACCTGCTGATCTTCCTGTTTTTTATTAAGGACAGATGGAATCTGCCGTACGCTCATTTCGCCGGACCTATCATGCTTCCGGGGCGGCGGACCGCTTTCCCTGTGCATTTGCTGATGCTCATTTCGCCTGGATAACGGGTTGAATGGCTTCTATAAGCGCAAATGGTTCGGACGTTCGCGGCTTCGATCGGTTCGGAAAGGGGCAAAGTAAGGGGCCGGGCGGGTGACGGAATTGTAAAAATGCGACATTACGCTTCCCGGTAGAAAAGAGAGGACAGGGCCATTTGGTCATTCCCCGGGAAATCTTTCGGATGGGTCCCGGTGAATTCACGGAAGTCCCTGATAAAATGAGCCTGGTCGTAGTATTCGCTTTCGTAGGCAATGGTAGTCAGCTTTTCCGTTTTACCGGCCAGGAGCATTTTGAGGGCCGCCTGCAGCCGGATGACTTTTCCCAGCTGCTTGGGGCTGATGCCGATCTGTTTCATAAATTTTCTTTCCAGCTGTCTTCTTCCCGGGCGGCTTTCCCGGAGAAGGCTGTTGATCGGGGCGCTTCCCCCGGACGAGAGCAGGGCGTCCAGGGTAGTCCTGACAATCTGGTCAATGGTGACCTGCTCGCTGAGCTTGTCCAGCAAAAAACGTTCGGTAATATCGATCCGTTCTTTGGTGCCGGTCGCGCGGATGATCTTTTGCTCCAGTGTATGGCCGGGCGCTTCCCCGAACAGCTCGGTGAGGGGTGTTTCTTTGTTGACCAGGTTTTTTAGGGGCGCAGGCGTGAAATTGGCGAAGCCGAAAGGGTAGAAGCGGACGGCAAAAGTGTGGACATAGCCGGCCGGTTGGATAAAGAACGGCTTCATGGTCTGGCCCAGCACCATCGCGCGCGGCTGCAGGATAAAAGCATCATCCGAGGTATAGCGCCTGATGTCGTCTCCGAGGATGAAAGCCATTTCTATGCATCCGTCCGGGACGATCCGCTGCTTTTGTGCTTCGTTTTGCGCAGGGACCTCCAGGGTCCAGTAGCATTTGACAAGCGGGGCCAGGTCGGGGTGGGGCGGAAAGGTCTGGTAGATCATGGTAAGGTCCGGTGTTGGTTGTGCAGCCCATAAATATATGCAAATTTCACCGTTGCCGGTATATTTCGCCGGCGATCCGATCCGCTGCCGGTATACCCTTGCATGATTGAAAAAAGCCGATGGAACGGCTGCCGGACGCTGTGAATATGCAAAGGCGGCCCGCCGAATATTATTTTGATTTTTCTAAATTTTCGATAAAATGCAGTATTTTATTATTATTTTTTATTTATAATGTATTTTTATTTGTCGAAATTGGCAATATGGGAAATTATATTTTGTTTTAAAGTAAAGTATTGACGGGCCGCCCTTTCGGACTACCCCGATCCTCCGTTTTTTATTTCACGGCCTGTCCCGGCCCGGCGGGAATGTACCGCGACAGAACCTTTTGTGTTTTTTCGATTCGTTTGCCTGAAATTCCTAAATTCGCGTTCTGAAAACGGATTTCCCGTTGAACTAAATAAAATGGCAGCCATTTGCGAAAAAAGCTGCTGTCAGCTACGGTAAAGTATGAGTTACAAAGAGTATAAAAACCTTGATTATGCGGCCATTGCAGACGAGGTACTGGCGTTCTGGAAAGCGCACAGGATTTTTGAGGCGTCTGTGGAAGTGAGAGAAGGAGCGGATTCCTTTACTTTTTATGAGGGGCCTCCTTCCGCCAACGGCACGCCCGGCATCCATCACGTGATGGCGCGTACGATCAAGGATATATTTTGCCGGTACAAGACCCTTCAGGGATACCAGGTGAAGCGGAAGGGCGGCTGGGATACGCACGGTCTGCCGGTAGAGCTCCAGGTGGAAAAGGAGCTGGGTATTACCAAGGAGGACATCGGGAAAACGATCTCGGTCGAGGACTACAACAGGAAATGCCGGGAGACCGTCATGAAGTTTACCGGTCAGTGGAACGACCTGACGGAGAAAATGGGCTATTGGGTCGACCTGGATGATCCCTATGTCACCTATGAAAACAACTATATCGAGAGTCTCTGGAATTTGCTGAAGAAGCTGTATGACAAGGGACTGCTCTACAAGGGATATACCATCCAGCCTTATTCGCCGGCAGCAGGCACGGGCTTGTCTTCCCACGAGCTCAACATGCCGGGGACTTACAAAGAGCTGAAGGATACGACCGTTGTCGCGATGTTCAGGGTAAGCGGGGAGCCGGAGCTGTTTGCGGCCTGCCGCGCGCTGCCGGTGCACATCCTGGCCTGGACTACCACTCCCTGGACGCTGCCTTCCAACACGGCGCTGACCGTAGGGGCCGCCATCGATTATGTCCTGGTGCGGACGGTTAACCCCTATACATTTGACCAGATCCAGGTCGTGCTGGCAAAAGACCTGACCGGGAAATATTTCCAGGAAAAAGGCAGGGTGGAATCGGCGGAGGACGGGAAGTTTGCCGCCTACGCCGGCAGCGACCGGAAAGTGCTGCCCTGGGCCGTGCTGGCCGAATTTAAGGGCGCGGACCTGGAGGGGATCGCTTATGAGCAGCTGATGCCCTACGTGCAGCCTTCGCAGCCGGCTTTCCGGGTGATCACCGGCGACTTCGTGACCACCGAAGACGGAACCGGTATCGTGCACACGGCCCCTACCTTCGGGGCGGACGACTTCAGGGTGGCGCGGCAGCACGGGATCCCGGGCATTATGGTGCCGGATGAAAACGGGAAAGAGGGGCCGCTGGTGGATCGCCAGGGGAAATTCGTCGGGGAAATGGGTGACCTGGCGGGAAGATTCGTGCGGGAAGAATATTATTCGGAAGCGGAGCGGAGCCGGCCGGATTTCAAACCGACGGATGTGCTGATCGCGATCCGGCTGAAGGAAGAGGGCAAGGCCTTTAAAGTAGAGAAATATGAGCACCCCTACCCGCATTGCTGGCGTACGGACAAGCCGGTGCTGTACTACCCGCTGGACAGCTGGTTTATCCGTACCACGGAAGTGAAAAACAAGCTGGTGGAGCTGAACAAAACCATTAACTGGCATCCGGAAAGCACGGGGACGGGCCGCTTCGGCAACTGGCTGGAGAACCTGGTGGACTGGAACCTGTCCAGGTCCAGGTACTGGGGCACCCCGCTGCCCGTCTGGCGCGCCGAAAGCGGGCAGGAAGTCTGCATAGGTTCCGTCGCGGAGCTGAAGGAGCAGCTGGAGGCGGCGCAGGCTTCCGGTAAGCTGACCCCGGAGCAGTCGGCAGCCAACGCGGAGTACCTCGGCAGGATTGCCGCCGGCGACTTCGATCTGCACCGGCCTTATGTCGACCGTATTTTCCTGGTTTCCCGAAACGGGGAGGTGATGTTCCGTGAGCCGGACCTGATCGACGTCTGGTTCGATTCGGGTGCAATGCCCTATGCGCAGTGGCATTACCCGTTTGAAAACAAGGAGATATTTGACAGCAGCTACCCGGCCGACTTTATCTCGGAAGGGGTAGACCAGACGAGGGGTTGGTTTTTCACGCTGCATGCGATAGCGGGCATGCTGTTTGATTCCGTGGCCTTTAAGAACGTGGTGTCGACCGGGCTGGTGCTGGACAAGAACGGCAACAAAATGTCCAAGCGCCTGGGCAACGCGGTAGACCCGTTTGCCACGCTGCGGCAGTTCGGACCGGATGCCACCAGGTGGTACATGATCACCAATGCGGAGCCCTGGGACAACCTGAAGTTTAACATGGACGGGATTACGGAGGTGCAGCGGAAGTTTTTCGGTACCCTGTCCAATACCTATAACTTTTTTGCCCTGTATGCAAACCTCGACGGCTTTGCCGCGGGCAGCAGCCTGGACGGGGTGGAAGAAAACCTGACGGAGCTGGACCGCTGGATCCTCTCCAGGCTCAATTCCCTGGTGAAGGAAGTGGCGGCCCAGTTTGATCAGTACAACCCCACCAAAGCGGGTCGGCTGATCCAGGATTTCGTCACCGAAAACCTGTCCAACTGGTATGTCCGGCTCAACCGGAGGCGCTTCTGGAACCCGTCGACGGCAGCCGGCGGAAACGGGATGGACGCCGACAAACGCGCGGCCTACCAGACGCTGCATGAATGCCTGGTTACGGTGGCGCAGCTGATGTCGCCGATCGCGCCTTTCTATGCCGACTGGCTGTATAGAAACCTGACGGCAGGTCACCGGGCCGGGCAAGCTGCGGACAGGAAGGATTCGGTGCACCTGACGGACTGGAAGCCTGCGGAGGAGCGTTTTATAGACAGCAGCCTGGAAGCGTCGATGGAGCTCGCGCAAAACATCAGCTCGCTTGTCCATTCGCTGAGGAAGAGCCACAAGATCAAAGTCAGGCAGCCCCTGGCCAAAATCCTCATCCCGGTGCTGAACGAAAAGGTAAGGGACCAGATCAGCCGTGTGGCGCCCATTATACTCGCAGAGGTGAATGTCCGGGAAATCCGGTTTATCGAGGACGATTCGGGCGTCGTGAAAAAGCGGATCAAGCCGAACTTCAAAGCGCTGGGGCCCAAATTCGGTCCTAAGATGAAGGTAGTAGCGGCCGCGGTTTCATCGATGACCGGGGACGACATCCGGGCGCTGGAATCGGAAAACAGCATCCTGCTGGACGCCGGCGGTGAGCAATTTGCCATCTCCCTGGCCGAAGTGGAGATTGTTGCCGAAGACGTGCCGGGCTGGCTTGTGGCTACCGAAAACAGCCTGACGGTAGCGCTGGATGTGCAGATCGACGATGCGCTGCGCGGAGAAGGAATCGCCCGAGATTTCGTCAACCGTATTCAAAACCTGCGGAAGGACAGCGGTTTCGAGGTGACGGACAAAATCAGGATCTCCCTGGTGAACAACAACGAGACACTGGCCGTTGCGCTCCGGGCCAATAAAGCGTACATCTGCCAGGAAGTGCAGGCTGTTGCGCTCGACCTGGTGGATAGCCTGCCGCATGCCGCGTCGATAGAATTGGATGAATTCCGGCTCCGGGTAAAAGCGGAGGTGGTGTGATTGCGGGCGGAAATATCCGCCCGCAATCACACCGGGAGGCCTGCTTATTCCGGTCTCAGGTCGAGGTTGTGGAACACAAACAACCGCAGTGTGTGGTTGTTGTTGAACCGGTCGCCCGCCGGGAGCTGCTGGAACAGGTTCATGTAACCGGCCTGGAGGGTGGTTGATTTACTGAACTGGTATCCCAGGCCCAGGA
>JBEBSO010000293.1:0-5248 GCA_040394275.1 Telluribacter sp. | reverse complement strand
AATATGCCGCCCCCGGAACACCGGTACCAGGTAGCGCTTTTCTTCAGGGTATTGAATGGTTACCTTCTTGCTGAAAAAATGCCTGAGGGTAATGGCCATCCCCTGCACGATTGCCGGCAGATACGCTTTTTCTGCCAGCGTCATCTCTTTATTACTTACCTGCTTGGATCTGTTTGTCAGTTGCATGATTAACAATTTGTCTTAATCCCGGGTACCCGGCCGATCCGCTGGATCCGACCCCGCTCCGGCTATTTCAGGAAAGCCATGATGATCGGCTTCAAAAACAATATTCCGCTCCCGGTGATGATGATATTCACGATGGCGAGCGGGATCAGGTTTTTCCAGCCGAGATTCATCAGCTGGTCATACCTGAACCTGGGTAAAGTCCAGCGTACCCACATGTAAAAGAAAACGAAAAATATCGCTTTCGCAAACAGGACAATCGTCCCGATCAGCGTGGCGACATTGTGACCGGCATCTGCCCCGAGGCTCCCCGTCAGCATACCGTATACCCAATCCATGCCGGGGTAGTTGTAGCCGCCGAAATACAGGGAGGAGATCAGCACGGACGAAACGAACATGTTGATATACTCTGCAAAAAGATAGAAGCCCAGCTTCATACTGCCGTACTCCGTATGATATCCGCCGACGAGCTCCGTTTCGCACTCCGGGAGGTCAAAAGGCGTCCGGTTACACTCCGCAAACGCACAGGTGAGAAATATGATAAAGCCCAGCGGCTGGTACCATATGTTCCAGTTGCCTCCATGCTGCTGCGCCACGATCTCACGGATGGAAAGCGAGCTGGACATCATCAGGATGGCGATGATGGAGAGCCCCATGGCGATCTCGTAGCTGATGTTCTGGGAAGCAGCCCTGATTGCGCCAAGCAACGAAAACTTGTTGTTCGAGGCCCAGCCTCCTACCATGATCCCGTACACGCCCAGGGAAACCACGCCGAAAACATAGAGAATCCCGATATTGGCCTCCACGCCCTGCACAGGAATCTCCAGCCCGTCGTAGCGGATGGTATTCCCAAAAGGAATCACCGCGCTCGTCATCAACGCCGTAAGCATGGCCAGCCCGGGCGCAATGATAAACAGCCATTTGCTCGCCTGCGAGGGAATAAAATCTTCCTTGAAAAACATCTTGCCGGCATCGGCAAGCGGCTGGAACATCCCGCCCCATCCCGCCCGGTTCGGACCGGGCCGGTCCTGGATAAAGGCAGCTACTTTGCGCTCTCCCCAGGTCGAATACATGGCGATACCCAGCGTAACTGCAAAAATGATCCGGATGACGATCGACTTTATGATAAATTCGGTTAATTCCATCAGTGATAGACTGCAATTGGTTCTGACTCTCTAATTGTTACTGGCAGGCAGGGATCTCTGGTTTGCCTTTTTGTTGTTCTCCACACTCAGCGCCCTTACTTCGGCATCGTCCGTAATGTAAGGCCGGCTATCATCTATAGGCTTATACTGGCTCTGCGCAAGCCTGAGCGCAAAATCCGGCCGGGCGACCAGGTCACGCCCGTACTTGTTGGCAGAAATCACGGAGCTCCGCTGGATCGGGGCAGGCCCTTCGATCACCCAGTCGCTGGTCCGCTTCCGCTCGAAGCGGCAGGTATTGCAGATAAATTCTTCCACTTCACCCCACAGGTTCTTGCGGGCTGTTACGCGGATCACCTCGTCGCCGCGGTACCAGAGCGTTACCCGGCCGCTGCACTTGCCACAGTCACAATGGGCATCAACAGGCTTGGAAAACCATACGCGGTTTTTAAACCGGTAAGTCTTGTCGGTCAGCGCGCCGACCGGGCATACGTCGATCACGTTCCCTGAGAAATCATTGTCGATGGCCCGGTGTATATAGGTGCTGATCTCGGCATGGTCTCCCCTGTTCATTACCCCGTGCACGCGGCCATCCGTTATCTGGTCGGCGGTATATACACACCGGTAACAGAGGATGCAACGGGTCATATGAAGCTGTATATAAGGACCAATGTCCTCCTTTTCGAAAGTCCTGCGTTCCTCTATCGTCCTGGTCACTTCCGATCCGTGCTCGTAGGCAAAATCCTGCAGGTAGCATTCCCCGGCCTGGTCACAAACCGGGCAATCCAGCGGATGGTTGAGAAGCAGAAATTCCACCACGCCTTTCCTGGCCTCCAGCACCGCCGGGTTGGTAACATTTTCCACCACCATTCCATCCTGTACCTGCGTAATGCACGAGGGAACGAGCTTGGGCATCGGCCGCGGGTCTTTGGCAGAGCCTGCGCTTACCTTTACCAGGCAGGCGCGGCATTTCCCGCCCGAGCCTTGCAGCGGCTCATAATAACACATGGCAGGAGGTACAAGATGGTGCTGAGTCTGGTCCGCTTCGGCAATCCTGCGCGCAGCCTGCATGATCGTCGTGCCCGGCTCCACTTCTACCTCGATACCGTCAAAGGTAACTTTCAGCAATGTTGGTTTGGTCTCTTCCATTTCTAATCTATTGTCTTCCGGCAGGGCCGGTATGATGCATTATATCTGTATTTACCGGGCCTCTCACCTGTCTGCAGCACACCGGTTGACATTCACTTTTTCGAGGTATAAATATCGAAATTCCCTTTTGTACAGCAATAGCGGAACGAGCTGCCGACATCATAGCTCAGGATCTTGTCCGGCGGCGCCCCCTTGTCGGAAATTACATACGCGATTTTTCTCTGCGCGATCATTCTACCGATCTCACCGTAATCGAAGGTTCCGTTGGCATGACCCAGCTCCACGATATCCCGGAAAGGCATGATCACGTTGCGGAAAAGGAAATGCATCAGGAAATATCCCCGGAAATCACCGCCTCCGATATCCAGATGCACCCATTCGCCCCCGGCCAGCGCCTTTTCCCCGTACAGGTACCGGCTGAGCTCTCTCTCCTCGATATACTGGGCCTTATACCGGTTCATGGGCTCGTGGAAGTACCTGAACCCTACATACATCGAGCAATGCACACAAACAAAGACCAGGTACAGGAGCAGGCTGTTCCTGAGGACGCCGGATTTCATCTTCAGAAGCTCTTCACGGTCTGCGATAAAAAGGGCTGCCGCAAAGATGTTGACGATGATAAAATCCTGAAAATAACCTACCCCTGCGCCGATTTTGAGGGAAATGGCCAGGTCAAAAAAGAAAAAAAGAGGCAATGCCACCGCCACAAATCTATGGAGCGGCCTCCCCGACTTTACTATCCAATGCAGGCTCAGCGCAAACGCAAGGGCGATAAAAGGGCTGAAAGTCCTCAGCAGCTTATCCAGTGTCCAGTCAAAAAACCAGGCGAAGCTGATCGAATTGGCAACCCCCCCGATGATGTTCGCAAAAAACACCTGGTAATTGTTGACCGGCAATATCCAGAGCATGGTCAAAAAAACCAGGGCCGACAGGATCACCAGCCTGGCCAGTAATCTCCATCTTGCCTCTACCACGCAAAAAGCACCGATGACGATCACCTGTATCATGCCGCTCTGCTTGACAAAGAACGATCCCACCGCTGCCGCTGCGGCTACATACCACCAGATATTGCCGCCGTCCGAAGCCGTTACGGCGCGGAACATCGCACCGAGGAAAACTACCGTCATCAGCACCAGGAGGCTATCGGGGCGTGAGTTGGTCAAATGCCAGAAGCCCAGGATATGAAACACCAGGAGGCCGGCCAAAGCCGCGATAAGCTTCCGGCCGGTATACCGGTATACCAGGATTCCGAACAGGGCGACCGCCGCCAGGACGACAGCCAGCGAGACGGCCCGGCTGGCAAAGAAAATCCGGTGGAGGTCGTCCGGCCCCCAGGGTGTAAGCTTCAGCAGCGAGGCGGTAATGAGAAAATAGACAGGCGTATACTGGCTCAGCGCAAAGGGAGGCTGTTCCGGATCGGAATATACCGGGCGGCCATCCATCAGGAGCTGTACCGGGAAAATGGTACTCGTCTCACTTCCCGATATGTCGGGATGGTAGGACACCAGCAGCCACATTTTCACCGCCAACAATGCCACCCCGCTAACCGAACATATCAGCAGGGCGATTTTTGGAAGCTTCCTTGACAACTGCTCAAAAAATGAGTACATAACAACCACTTACAAACCTACCATCGTGTATTACGCCAGAACCGGAGCTCCGGAGTAAACTGCACCGGGAGCGGTTGCCAGTTCCGGATGCCTCACATGCCATTCAAATTCGTCTCTGAAATGTCTTATTGCGCTGGCTACAGGCCATGCTGCCGCATCTCCCAGCGGACAAATTGTGTTCCCTTCAATTTTGCGGGCAATGTCTACCAGCATATCAATGTCCTCGTGGTTTCCCGTACCGTGCTCGATCCGGTAGAGGACTTTTTCCATCCACCCGGTCCCCTCCCGGCAGGGACTGCACTGACCGCAGGATTCATGACGGTAAAACCTCGAAAAATTCCATGTATTGCGGACGATGCAGGCCGTCTCGTCAAACACGATAAAACCGCCGGAGCCCAGCATGGTCCCGGTGGCAAAGCCCCCGTCGGACAGCGACTCGTAAGTCATCAGCCTGTCTTCTCCGTTGGCCGTCTTTGTCACCAGGTGCGCAGGTAAAATGGGGACGGACGAGCCGCCGGCGATCAGCGCCTTCAGCTGGTGCCCGGTACGGACTCCCCCGCAATATTCGTCGGAATGAAGGAATTCGTCTACCGAAACGCCAAGCTCTATTTCATACACACCGGGCCGGTTGATATGACCCGAGGCCGATATAAGCTTGGTACCGGTGCTGCGCCCGACGCCGATGGCGGCATAGGCTTCCCCTCCGTTGTTCACGATCCAGGGTGTATTGGCGATGGACTCTACGTTATTGACTACGGTAGGACACTGATACAGGCCTTTTACAGCCGGGAAAGGAGGTTTATTCCTGGGAATTCCCCTTTTCCCTTCCAGTGATTCCAGCATCGCAGTCTCCTCGCCGCATATATAGGCGCCCCCCCCGGACTGTACCACCAGCTCCAGGTCATAGCCCGACCCGAGGATGTTCTTCCCGAGAAAACCGGCGGCCTTGGCTTCTGCTATGGCTTTTTCGAGGATGGCAATCACGTAAAGCAGCTCGCCCCGCACATAGATGAAGGAGGTATTGGCACCCAGCGCGTAGCTGGATACGATCATCCCCTCGATCAGCAGGTGCGGGATCGTTTTCATCAGGTGATGGTCCTTAAAGGTACCCGGCTCCGACTCATCCGCGGTGCAGACCAGGTAACGGGGAACTCCTTCCG
Organism: Telluribacter sp.; assembly: GCA_040394275.1. GTDB lineage: Bacteria > Bacteroidota > Bacteroidia > Cytophagales > Spirosomataceae > JBEBSO01. Next base: position 4 of record JBEBSO010000293.1, on the reverse strand, counting down.
GCTT
>JBEBSO010000292.1:0-5257 GCA_040394275.1 Telluribacter sp. | reverse complement strand
CCGCCACGGTATGCCTATCGAGAAGGTGGTGGACCTGATCAACAGCCTTCAGCTGGACACCGAGTCGATCAATACCTGGAAAAACGGTGTAGCCCGGGCGCTGAAACGCTATATCCCGGACGGCACCGAGGCCAAAAAGCAAAAATGCCTGAACTGCGGATCCACCAATCTCCATTACGAGGAAGGCTGCCTGACCTGCCGGGATTGCGGATCGTCCAAATGCGGCTGATAAAGAGAGGGGCATCGCCCCGGGAGGCCGGAAGCTCAGACAAATTTGCGGAGGCTCATCATGTAGCCCAGGTGCAGGCCTTCGTGGTAATTGTTGAATGCAAGCGCTTCCTCCAGGTTGGAGAGGAGGAAGCCCATCCTGGTCATTCGCTCCTGGTAGGTCGTAAACCTGCCGGCGGACAGGTCCGATTCGGTCTGATCGATCAGCGAGGTCAGCAGCGCCCGGAGCTGGTCGGCCTCCTCCCGGGTCGCATTACCGTCCGGCCGGGTCCCCGGCCGGTACCTGGCGACCATCCCGTCCGGGATGTGCATGGGAAGACCCGACTGGTGATAGATGAGAGACTGCTGGGCGACAATGACGTGGCCGATATTCCAGATCAGGTTGTTGTTGAAACCGGGCGGCACCCGGTTGAGCTGGTCCGGGGTATAATCGTCCAGGAAGCCGGTATAGATCTTCCGGCTGATCCGCAGCTGGCGTAAAATGGTTTCCATCGGTATTTATGATCGTTTCAGGTGAGCGGTTGACCCGGTCTGCGAAGATAGCAGGATATCCGGCCTTATACAAAATAGATTTAATCATTTGTTTAAATCTATTGATTAATATTTTATATTTACACCGGAAAGTGAAGTAAGATAATGAAAAAGAGAGAGACAGCCAGGACGCTGGACCTGAGTACGGAAGCCAGGATTAAGCAGGCGGCCAGGGCGGTGTTTTACCGGAAAGGTTTTGCGGCGACACGGACCAGGGACATTGCCGAGGAGGCCGGGATCAACCTGGCCCTGCTCAACTATTATTTCCGGAGCAAGGGAAAGCTGTTCGAGATCATCATGCTGGAAACCCTCTCGGATTTCCTGGCAAACATCAGGGGGGTGATCAACGATGAATCCACCTCCCTGGAGTGTAAGATCGAGCAGATCGCGGCCGGTTACATCGACCTGATCAGGCGGGAGCCCGAGATCCCGTTTTTTCTCCTGAGCGAAATACGCAGCAATGCCGGAGTGTTTTTCGAACGGATCCCGATCGGGAAGATCGTCAAAAGCTCGGTGTTCATTCGCCAGTACCGGGAGGCGGCGGCCAATGGTAAAATCGCGGAGCCGAACCCGCTGCATTTCATTATGAATTTTATCGGGATGATCCTTTTCCCGTTTATTGCGAGCCCGGTGCTGAAGGAAATCGGCAGCCTGGATGCGGAGGCGTTCGACAGGCTGATGGAAGAGCGCAAAAAGCGGATCCCGCTCTGGATAAACTCCCTGATGAAGCCAACCTGATTTTTTTACCCCTGGATTAATCAAATGATTAAATCAAAAGGAAAATATGATGCTTTTCGGAACATGGAGAAAAATGAGGAAGCTGGTATGGCTGCTGTTGCCGGCTGCCGGTCCGGTGCAGGCGCAGGTGCCGCAGCTGCTGACGCTTGACAGCTGCCTGGCTATGGCCGGGCGGAATTTCCCGTTGGTTAAACAGCTGGACCTGATCGGGAAGTCGGCGGATTATTCCCTGGAAAATGCAGCAAGGGGCTACCTTCCCCGGCTGACCGTCGCCGGGCAGGCTACTTACCAGTCCGACGTAACGGGATTGCCCCTCCGGGTGCCCGGAATGGACATACCGGTCCTGGGCAAGGACCAGTACAGGCTGTATGGCGAGGTGTTGCAGCCACTGACCGACCTGCTGACGAAAAAAGACCACAGGAGGCTTATCGAGGCCAATGCGGAAGTGGAGACCGGGAAGGTGCAGGTGGAGCTGTACAAGCTGAGGGAGCGGGTAGGGCAGCTGTATTTCGGGATACTGCTTCTGGATGCGCAGCTGGAGCAGGCCGCCCTGCTGAAAGAGGACATAGAAAGCGGCCTCAGGAAGATGACGGCCGCGATAGCCGGCGGCGTAGCTTCGGCCGGCAGCCTCTATCCGCTGGAAGCCGAATCCCTGAAGGCAGACCAGCGGATCATTGAGCTCAGGGCTGCCCGGACAGGATTCGCCGATATGCTTGCGCATTTTACCGGTGCTGCGCCCAACGGGTTCACCCGGCTGGAGCTTCCTGCACCGGGTGACGACCCCGACGGGATCAGCCGGCCGGAGCTCAGGCTCTTCGATTCACAGCAAAAGACCTTTGACATGCAGGAGAAGCTGAAAACAGCCGGGACCCTGCCCCGCTTCAGCCTGTTTTTCCAGGGAGGCGTCGGGAGGCCCGGCCTGAATATGCTGAGCAACGACCTGCAGGGCTACTATGTGGGAGGGCTCAGGCTCAGCTGGGACATCTCCTCTTTTTATACCTACCGGAAAGACCTTCAGCTGGTTGCCCTGAACCGGGCATTGGTGGAGGTGCAAAGGGAAGTTTTTCTTTTCAATACCGGTTTGAACCTGCGCCAGCAGCGGGCCGAGATCGGCAAGGCGGGAGAGCTGTTGGCGGCCGACAGCCGGATAGTGGCGCTGCGCGGGCAAATCAAAAAGCATACCCAGGCCCAGGTTGAAAACGGCACGGCTACCGCCAACGATTATCTCATCGCAGTGAATGCGGAAGACCAGGCCCGGCAGCTCCTGGTCCTGCACCAGGTTCAGCTGGCCCAGGCACGTTATCAGTACCGGATCACTGCCGGCGGGGAGTAATACCGGGAAAACAGGCGTTGCGGGTACGTACCCGGAGAAAAATTAAATCAAACATAACCAGCAAATAATGGGTAAAACAGGGAGTTGTATACTGGTATGGGGTATCCTGCTCGCAGGGTGCCGGCCGGAAGAGAAGCCCTTCGATGCTTCCGGGACTTTTGAGGCGACGGAAACGGTTATTTCATCGGAAGCGACGGGGACCATCGTTCAGTTCGATATCCGGGAGGGGCAGACACTCGATCCGGGGCTTACGGTCGGGTATGTGGACAGCACACAGCTGCACCTGAAGCGAAAGCAGCTGATGGCCCAGGTCAGGGCGCTGGAGAGCCGCAGGCCGGATGTCGCCACGCAGCTGGCGGTATGGCAGTCGCAGCTGGCCGCGGCGGAAAGGGAGCGGGTACGGACCGGGCGGCTCGTCGACACGGAGGTGGCCCCTCAGAAGCAGCTGGATGACATAAATGCGCAGATCGATCTGCTCCGCCGGCAGATTTCGGCGCAGAAATCTTCCCTGGACCTGTCCTCAGACGGCATCAGCAAGGACGTATCGGCCCTGAAAATACAGAAGGAGCAGCTGGACGACCAGATAGCCAGGTGCAGGATCGTCAACCCGGTAGCAGGCACCGTGCTTGTAAAATATGCGGAGCCGCACGAGATGACGGCGGCCGGTAAGCCGCTGTACAGGATCGCCGGCCTGTCACGCCTCACGCTCAGGGCTTATGTAAGCGCAGACCAGCTGGGCGGGCTGAAGCTGGGGCAAAAGGTGCGTGTATTTACAGACCAGGCAGGCGGCGGTCAGAAAGAAGGGGAGGGCACACTCGAGTGGGTAAGCGATAAGGCGGAATTTACACCGAAAACGATCCAGACCCGCGACGAACGGGCCAATATGGTATACGCTGTAAAAATAGGGGTGGTAAACGACGGCACCTATAAGATCGGGATGTACGGCGAAATCAGGTTTCAGTAGCATGGGCGGGGTAGTTGCAGATCAACTGGTGAAGACTTACCGGAAAGGACAGGTAAGGGCCGTAAACGGGGTGTCTTTTTCGGTGGAAAAAGGGGAGCTGTTCGGCCTGATCGGCCCGGACGGTGCGGGCAAGACCAGCATTTTCAGGATGCTTGCGACGCTGCTCCTGCCCGACGGGGGCAAAGCTTCGGTCTGCGGGCTGGACGTGATATCCGGTTACCGGGATATCCGGCGCCGTGTAGGGTATATGCCGGGGCGGTTTTCGCTGTACCAGGATTTATCCGTGGAGGAAAACCTCCGTTTTTTTGCTTCGCTGTTTCGTACGTCCATCCGTGAAAATTACGATCTGATCAGGGATATCTACGTACAGATCGAGCCTTTCCGCCACCGGAGGGCGGGTAAGCTTTCCGGGGGGATGAAACAGAAGCTGGCCCTTTGCTGTGCGCTGATCCATCGACCGGAGGTGCTGTTCCTGGACGAGCCTACCACCGGTGTGGACGCCGTATCGAGAAAGGAGTTCTGGGAGATGCTGGCGCGCCTCCGGGCGGCAGGGATTACGATCCTGGTTTCCACGCCGTACATGGACGAGGCCACCCGGTGTGAACGGATCGCGCTCATCGGGCATGGCGATATCCTGACCATCGATACGCCGGAGGGCATCGTGGGTCGTTTCCCGGCGCAGCTCTTCGCCGTAAAGTCGCGGGAGATGGGCCGTCTGCTGGGCGATCTGCGGCGGAGCCCGCTGCTGAGCAGCTGCTATGCCTTCGGCGAATACCACCATGTCACGTTCCGGGAATCGGATCCCCGGCAGCCCGGGCTGCTGACGGACGCTTTGCGGGCTGCAGGGCACCAGGACACCGAATGCCGGCAGATAAGGCCGGTGATCGAGGATTGTTTTATTTCTTTGATGCACCGTTATGAACAATAAGCCGGTCATAGAAACCAGGAAGCTCACCAAGCGGTTCGGGACATTTGTCGCTGTCCGGGAAATAGACCTGGATGTATATGCCGGGGAGATTTTCGGTTTCCTGGGCGCCAACGGCGCGGGTAAGACCACCGCCATGAAAATGCTCTGCGGCTTGTCGGTCCCTTCCTCGGGAGAGGCAGCCGTCGCCGGTTTCGATATTTACCGGCAGACCGAGCGTATCAAGCGGAACATCGGGTACATGAGCCAGCGCTTTTCATTGTATGAAGACCTCACGGTGACGGAAAATATCCGGTTTTTCGGAGGTATTTACGGCCTGACCGGGCGGCAGATCCGGGAGAAGGGACAGCGGCTGATCCAGACCCTGGGCATGGAAGGGGAAGCCGGTCAGCTCGTGGCCTCCCTTCCGCTGGGCTGGCGGCAGAAGCTGGCTTTTTCGGTGGCGGTCCTGCACGATCCGAAGATCGTCTTCCTGGATGAGCCTACCGGGGGCGTCGATCCTGTTACAAGAAGGCCGTTTTGGGATCTGATTTATGCA
>JBEBSO010000291.1:0-5273 GCA_040394275.1 Telluribacter sp. | reverse complement strand
GACCTGACGGCTATATCTACGTGGTCACCGAAGGCAAGGAGAACGGGCGCGTGGTGCGTGTGGTGCCGGTGAGCTGATCGCCGGGTCCTGTTTAGCTATTCTCGTTTTACACCCGGACAGCCAAAGGCTTTTCGGGTGTATTTTTTTATCTTTGCGCCCTGATCCGAAAGCAGGAGCATCCTGTTGATTTTGAAAATACAAGGCAGAAGCCAATTGCGACAATATGATTTCAAAAACCTATGCACCCGGAGACATCGAAGGGAAATGGTATGACTACTGGATAAAAAACCGGTATTTTAATTCAAAGCCGAATCCCGGTAAGGAGCCGTACACCATCGTGATTCCCCCCCCCAATGTAACGGGAGTGCTGCACATGGGGCATATGCTCAACAATTCAATCCAGGATATCCTGGTGCGTAAAGCCCGGATGGAAGGGAAGGAGGCATGCTGGGTGCCCGGCACCGATCATGCGTCGATTGCTACGGAAGCAAAGGTAGTAGCCATGCTGAAGGAGCGCGGTATAGAAAAAAACCAGCTTACACGTGACGAGTTCCTGAAGTATTGCTGGGAATGGACCGAAAAATACGGCGGGATTATCCTGAAGCAGCTGCGCAAGCTGGGGGCTTCCTGCGATTGGGAAAGAACCCGCTTCACCATGGAGCCGGATTTGTACGATTCGGTGATCGGCGTGTTTGTGGACCTGTATGAAAAAGGGCTGATCTATCACGGACACAGGATGGTCAACTGGGATCCGAAAGCCAGGACGACGGTGTCCGACGAGGAGGTCATCATGAAAGAGGTGAACCAGAAGCTGGTGTATATCCGGTATGATCCGGCAGACGGGGAAGAGGGACCGGTAGTCATCGCGACGACCCGCCCGGAGACGATTATGGCAGACAGCGCGATATGCGTCAACCCGAAAGACGAACGCTACAGCCGGCTTATCGGGAAGCGCGTGCTGGTGCCGCTGGTCAACCGGGAGATCCCCGTCATTGCCGATGAATACGTGGAAATGGAGTTCGGGACCGGCGCACTGAAGGTCACCCCGGCACATGATCAGAATGACTACGAGCTGGGAAAAAAACACCAGCTGGAAATCATCGACCTGCTGCATGAGGACGGTACGCTCAATGAGAAGGCCGTCATCCTGGTGGGAGAGGACCGTTTTGTGGCGCGTAAGAAGATCATCCGGATGCTGGAGGAATCCGGCCACCTGGTAAAGGTGGAAGAATACAAATCGAATGTAGGGCATTCGGAGCGTACGGATGCGGTCATCGAGCCCAGGCTCTCGGAACAGTGGTTCCTGAAAATGGAGGAGCTGTGCAAGCCGGCGCTCGAAAATGTGATGAACGACACCATCCAGCTGATTCCGCCGAAATTTAAAAATACCTATCGGCACTGGATGGAAAATGTCCGTGACTGGAACATCAGCCGGCAGCTCTGGTGGGGGCACAGGATCCCCGCATACTACCTGAACGACGGCCGCGTGATCGTGGCCAGGAGCAGGCGCGAGGCGCTGGAAAAAGCCCGGCAGGAATTCCGGTTGTTTGCGCTGACGGAGGAGGACCTGACGCAGGACCCGGATGTGCTCGATACCTGGTTTTCCTCCTGGCTGTGGCCGATCAGTGTTTTTGACGGGTTCAAGGACCCGGACAACGCGGACATCAGCTATTACTATCCGACCAACGACCTGGTCACGGCACCCGAGATCCTGTTTTTCTGGGTAGCCAGGATGATCATTGCCGGGTACGAATACAAAGAGACCTACCCCTTCCGGAATGTCTACCTGACGGGAATCGTGCGGGATAAGCTGGGCAGGAAGATGTCTAAGCAGCTGGGTAATTCTCCGGATCCGATAGAGCTGATGGACAAATACGGGGCGGACGGCGTAAGGACGGGGATGCTTTTCAGCTCGCCGGCGGGCAACGATTTGCCGTTTGATGAAAAGCTGTGCGAGCAGGGCCGGAATTTCTGTAACAAGATATGGAATGCTTTCCGGCTGGTGAAAGGCTGGACGGTATCGGAAGAGGCGGAAGGACCCGGTATAGAAGTCTCTTGGTTTGAATCCAGGCTGAACCAGACATTGGCAGAGGTACAGGACCATTTTTCAAAATTCCGGATATCTGATGCCCTCAATGCGGTATATAAGCTGATCTGGGACGATTTCTGTGCGCAGTATCTCGAAATGGTAAAGCCGGAGTTCGGGAAGCCCGTACACCCGGATACCTACCGGGTCACGCTGGATTATTTTGACAGGCTGATGCGGCTTACACATCCTTTTATGCCGTTCATTACAGAAGAGATATGGCAGAACATTTCCGATCGTGCCGAAAACGACTCCATCTGCATCGCGGCCTACCCGGATGCGGGGCCTGTCGATGCCGGCATCCTTGCGGACTTCGATATTTTGTTTGAGCTTGTATCGTCGGTACGCAATACCCGGAACACCAAGGGCATCAGCCCGAAAGAGACACTCCGCCTGTCCGTAAAAACCGATACCCCGGAAAGGTACGGGAAGCTCCGGCAGCTGGTACTGAAGCTGGCGAATGTATCGGGGCTTACAGTAGTCGGGGAGCAGGCGCCGGGCGTTTCTTTCCTGGTCAGGTCGGACGAGTTTTTCCTGGATCTCGGCGGTAATGTCGATCAGGAAGCCGAGCTGGACCAGCTGCTGAAAGAGCTGGCGTATACGGAAGGGTTCCTGGAGTCGGTCCGGAAAAAGCTGTCCAACGAAAGATTTGTACAGAATGCGAAGGCTGATGTGGTGGAGAAGGAAAAGCGCAAGGAAGCGGATGCCGAAGCCAGGATAGCCACGATACGCGAGGCGCTGAGGCGGCTGGGGCATTAAAAAAAAGCCGTGGCAGGAAATTCCCGTCACGGCTTTTTGGGAAACAACAAAACTATTTTTCCCTGAAAAACAGGGTGATGGGTGCTCCGTCAAACCCGAAATGGTCCCTCAGGCGGTTTTCCAGGTAGCGCATGTAGGGTTCCCTGATGTATTTGGGATAGTTGCTGAAAAATACAAAAGTAGGTGACGGGGTGGGCAGCTGGATCATGTACTTGATCTTGATGTGCTTGCCCCTGTAGGCAGGCGGCGGATACTTTTCGATCTCCTCCTGCATTACTTCGTTGAGCTTCGAGGTGGAAATCTTCCGGGTCTTGTTTTCGTGCACTTCCATGGCTTTTTCCATGGCCTGGAAGATGCGCTGCTTTTCGATTACCGAAGTAAAGATGATCGGGATGTGATCGTGGGGCGCCAGCCTCTCCCGGATCTCCTTTTTCATGCGGTCGGCGGTTTTGGAGTCCTTTTCGACCAGGTCCCATTTGTTGACCATGAGCACGATTCCCTTTTTCCCTTTCTGCGCATGCGCGATGATATTGATGTCCTGCCCTTCGATGCCTGAAGTAGCATCGATAAGCACGATGCATACGTCAGATTCCTCGATGGCCTTCAGCGACCGCAGCGTCGAATAAAATTCGATGCTTTCGTTGACCCTGGATTTCCGCCGGATGCCGGCAGTGTCGATCAGGATAAGTTCCTTGCCGAACGCCTTGTAAGTGGTATGAATGGCATCGCGGGTAGTACCTGCGATATTGGTAACGATGCTGCGGTCTTTGCCTGTCAGCACATTGAGAAACGAAGATTTTCCGACATTGGGCCGCCCGATGATCGCGATGCGCGGGATCCCTTCTTCCGGGTTCTGCTCACCAGAAGCCTCGAAGTGCGTGACGACCGCATCCAGGAGGTCGCCGGTACCTTCTCCCGTCTGGGCGGACACGGGGTAGACTATATCGCCCATGCCGAGCTCGTAAAATTCGGCGGCCGAGTGGTAGCGCTCCACGGTTTCGGCTTTGTTGGCCACCAGGAAGACCGGCTTTTTGTATTTGCGGAGCACATGCGCAAATTCTTTGTCCAGCTCGGTAAGCCCGGTCATCGTATCGACCATAAACAGCACCGCGGTCGATTCCTCGATGGCGATTTCGACCTGTTCGCGAATGGCGCCTTCAAACACGTCGTCGGAGCCCACCACGTATCCGCCGGTATCGATGACGGTGAAGAATTTATCCGTCCATTCGCCGTACCCGTAATGGCGGTCACGGGTTACCCCGCTCTGGTTGTCCATGATGGCCTTCCGTTGCTCGATCAGCCTGTTGAAGAGGGTTGATTTGCCGACATTGGGCCGGCCCACTATAGAAATGATATTTGGCATCCTGCTTATTCTTTATACCCGAATTGTTTCAATTTATTTTCTCTGCTCCGCCAGTCGGGTTCTACCTTCACGAATTGTTCCAGGAATATCTTCTTCCCGAAGAAGGCCTCGAGGTCGTTGCGGGCCTGCACCCCCACCTTTTTGAGCATGCTCCCTTTCTCACCGATGATGATCCCTTTCTGGGTGGCTCTTTCTACGATGATCTCCGCCCGGATGACGATGATGTCTTCCTTCTCCCTGAACTCCGTAACGATGACCTCGCTGCTGTAGGGGATCTCCTGCTTGTAGTTCCGGAAGATCTTTTCGCGGATGATCTCTGAAGCAAAGAAACGTTCGGGGCGGTCGGTAAGTTCGTCATCGGGAAAATAAGGCGGATGAAAAGGGAGATTTTGTATGATCGCGTCGAACAGCGCCGGGATGTTGTTTTCCTTCAATGCGGATACAGGAAGGATGGCGGCGGGGTTGATTACTGCTTTCCATTCTTCCGTTTTCAGCGCCACCTCTTCTGCGGTGGCCAGGTCGGTTTTGTTGATGACCAGCAATACCGGCGCACTGGTCCTGGCCAGGAGGGGCAGCACTTCGTGGTCCGCCGCTTTTTCACCGATTTCGGTTACAAACAGGATGATGTCTCCGTCCTCCAGCGATCCTTTTACAAAAGTCATCATGGATTCATGGAGCTTATAGGCAGGCCTGACCACCCCGGGCGTATCCGAATAGACCAGCTGGAAGGGAACTCCTTCCGATACCCCGTTCAGGATCCCCATGATGCGGTGCCGGGTGGTCTGGGCTTTGGCCGTGATGATGGAAAGCTTTTCCCCTACCAGCACATTCATGAGCGTAGATTTCCCGACATTCGGTTTGCCGATAATGCTCACGAACCCGGCTTTATGCCCGGCCGGTGTGCTGTTTCCTTGTGTTGTATCCAATTTATTTCGATAAATAAAAAAACTTTTAGCAAAGGTAGTTGATTTTTTAAGATATGTCCGTATATTTGCACTCCTATTCAACGATACCGCGGGATGGAGCAGTTGGTAGCTCGTTGGGCTCATAACCCAAAGGTCACAG
>JBEBSO010000290.1:0-5274 GCA_040394275.1 Telluribacter sp. | reverse complement strand
GACCGGGAATCCATATGATCGCGCCGTTTTTCATCACCGTCAATAAGAGCAGGATCCGCAGCGAAGGGTTTACAGTCACGGTACGGAAGAAGGAAGCGGATACACTCCCGGCAGCAGAAGTCGACGCCTCCATCATCTCCAACGAGATCGTCGGTGAAGACGACGCCTTCCTGTCCCTCAAAGCCAATAAGGGTGAAGTCTACGCGGGCGAAGGGTTCAGCCTCCGCCTCTCCCTGTTCATTGCCAAAAACGCCCCGCTGGATATGGAGTTCTACAAGCTGGATGCGCAGCTCGAGCTGATCCTGAAATCGCTCCGCTCACCTACCTGCTGGGAGGAGAACCTCGGCATCAGCGAGATCATCCCCCGGGATGTGCTGGTCAACAACCGGCGTTTCACCGAATACCTGATTTACCAGGCCATCTTCTACCCGATCACCACCCAGCACATCAGCATCCCGTCCGTTCACCTGCAGATGATCTACAACGAGACGGACCACGACCCGCAGCAGGGCAAAAGATCTTTCCGGAGCTTTACATCCCCGCCGGTCCGCATCAGGGTAAAGCCCCTTCCGGAGCATCCGCTGAAAGACCAGGTACCCGTAGGTACCTTCTCGCTGCACGAAAGCAGCAGCAAAAAAGACCTGGCATCGGGAGAAAGCTTCAGGTACCAGTTCCGGATCCTGGGCCAGGGAAATATATCGGCCATCCAGCCGCCGGTAGTTCCACAGAACTCTTCGTTCGACTTTTACCAGCCCGACGTCGAACAAATCATCAAAAGGGATTTCAGCGGCGTAGGCGGCGAGAAGAAATTTGACTACTTCATCGTAGCAAAGCAAAAAGGCACATACTCCTGGGGAAATTTCTTTCACTGGGTCTATTTTGACCCCGTAAAAAGCCGGTACGACACGCTCCGGTCCGAAGAAATGATCCGGGTAAGCGGTGAGACCATCCGGGACTACCGGGAGGACGGCTACACGGAGCGGCCTGCGCTGTTTTCCAACATCGACCAGCTTGACACCAGCCGGCACCTTCCCGGCTACCAGTCTCTTGCAAAGCACATCATCCTCGTCATCCTGGTCTTCATGCTCGCGGCCATGATCTGGATCTTCAATAAATAGCCATGGCCCGCGCTCAGTACCTGCTGATTTCGACCATAGACACGCCGGCGTCATACCGGATGTAGATCTTACGGGCAGCCGCTTCAAAGTCCGGCGTTTCGAAAGTTCCGTCTTCTCCCTGCACGAAACCCTCCGGCCGGACGGAATTGACCGCGCCGCCGACCTCCAGGCGACAGCCGCTCTGCACCGGGACCCTTATTTTCAGCGCGGCGATACCCGAGCCGATGTTTACTTCCGTCAGCGCGCTAAGCGCCCCCAGGCGGATGTCTACTTCCGAAAGGCCGGTATTCAGGTTTAGTTTCCGGACCCGGTTCCCGCTGAGATCAAAATCGGCCTTCCCCGCTCCGAGATGCAGATCAAGCGACCACAGGGGGCCCGCGTTCAGCCGCATATCTACCTTATTCCGGATTCCTTTTCCCCGCGGCTTCAGGCTGGCGTCCTCCATCTTCAGCTCGATGGCGGCCGAATTGTCCGACTTGTTCAGCTTCAGGTTGGTTACATAGCGGATCAGGGTGGATTCCGTCCGGGCTTCGAAAAGACTGTCGCCGGGCGCCCCCAGGCGAAATGTCCCCGCGCCGCCTGCAAAAGTAAATGCAGCGGTTCGTATGCTGTCATCCATCGCATAGCCAAAAACCTGGGGATCACTCTTTCTCCCCGGACTCCATTCGGGGGCGAAAGGCTGGCTCTTCTCGTCCTCCGGGCCCTGCGCGCCCCACCAGCGGCCGAAAGCATGGCCGGCTCCGTGTACCGCGGCGCCCGCCACGGCCAGGAATACCAGCAGCCCGGCCAACCCGCTGCCCCGGCGCCCGGCAAGCAAAAGGACTGTCCCGGCAGCGACCAGCAGAAAGTGCCAGAAGCCGGTCAGCTCATACCACGGTATGTCCAGGTAACCCAGCGTTTTCAGCAGCCACACCCCGCCTGTCAGCAGGAACAGGGCGCCCCACATCCTGTACGTTGATTGTTTCATATCTATGACCTGGTTGGTAATTCAGCGGCACCTGCACCCGGACGGGCGGCCGTATAAAAGTACCGCTCTACAGAAAATACCACGCCTAGTTAACCCGGATGATACCATCCTCGTCATCCTGCCGTTCCTCTCCCGACCGGGGCCCGGCCTCCGGCTCCGAAGCCGGCTCCTGCCTGTACTCCGGGGGCGACTGGGTTGTTCCGGCATCGTGCACTTTCGTACCGGCCCCGCCTCGCTGATCCCGCTGGCGCAAAAGCAGGTAAGCCCCTGCCACCATCAGGCCCACCGGCCAGATATAGGGCTGAATTTCGTACCAGATCGGGAGCTTGTCGAACAGCATCACTGCGCCGAAGCCCACCAGGGCGATGCCGAGTATCCGCACCGTCTGGTCCCTCCGCCGCTTCTCATCTGCTTCTGTTGCTTCGCGACGGGGCGAAAAGGCGCTTTCCTCAAAAGCCGCCGCAGCCGGCGTTCCTTCCGGGAGGACCGCCCAGAGAATCAGGTACAATACGCCCGTCCAGAAAAAGCTGGGCGGGATAGGCAGGAGCAGCGAAGCCACCCAAAGCACCCGTATCAGGGTTTTGTCGATGTTGAGATAAGTGGCGATGCCGGAGGCGACACCTCCCAGTACCGCGTCACCCGGATTCCGATAAAGTTTTCTTTCCATTTCCGTTATCAGTTAGGTTGCCATTATAATTCCGTTCCATAAATATAAGCAACTGTACGCAAAGACGTTACCTGTTGCAAAAAAAGCAGTCGCCGAAAACAGCCGCAACCCGCATATAGATTGCCGGCAGATCCGGAAACCTGAAAGGCGCCAGGGCCTGATGAGCAGTGCGGGACAGGCGGGGTATATCCGTCCCGCTTCTCCGCAGCAAGATTGTCACGATCCATGTCTCAAACCGGCCATTATGCACCTGGAAGACGCCCCTTCTTCCCTCCCGCCGGCGCCCGGCAGCAACCGCTTCCGGCAAAAAAACGCCGGTAACGGTCAAATTTATGACAATTTGTCACTTTTGGATGGGGCCGGCTCCCGCTGGTACAGGCTTTTTGATATGGCCGGTATAGTATATCAGGTAAAGCACTAATTAATACAATTAATACAATGGGAAAAATAATAGGAATTGACTTAGGTACTACCAACTCCTGTGTGGCAGTCATCGAAGGAAATGAACCGGTAGTGATTGCCAACAGTGAAGGAGCGCGCACTACTCCGTCGGTTGTCGCCTTCACCGATAATGGAAACGGTGAAAGAAAGGTAGGTGCGCCGGCAAAAAGGCAGGCCATCACCAACCCGAAACACACCATCAGCTCCATCAAACGTTTTATGGGGAGACGTTATGACGAGGTAACGAACGAAATGAAGACCGTTGCCTATGACGTGGAAAAAGGGCCCAACAACACCCCCCGCGTACGCATTGGCGACAGACAATATACTCCCCAGGAGCTTTCCGCCTTCATCCTCGTAAAAATGAAGCAGACAGCAGAAGATTACCTGGGACAGGAAGTCAAAGAGGCGGTGATCACCGTACCTGCTTACTTCAACGATGCCCAGCGCCAGGCGACCAAGGAAGCCGGCCAGATCGCAGGGCTGGACGTAAAGAGGATCATCAACGAACCTACTGCCGCCGCGCTGGCCTATGGCCTGGACAAGCAGGACCACGACATGAAAATCGCGGTATTCGACCTGGGCGGAGGAACTTTCGATATCTCCATCCTCGAGCTCGGAGACGGTGTATTCGAAGTAAAAGCTACGGATGGGGACACCCACCTGGGAGGAGACGACTTTGACCAGGTGATCATCAACTGGCTGGCGGACGAGTTTAAGGCAGACGAAGGCGTGGATCTCCGCCAGGATGCCATGGCACTGCAAAGACTTAAAGAAGCGGCCGAAAAGGCGAAAGTGGAGCTATCGAGCTCTACGCAGACGGAAATCAACCTCCCGTACATATTCCCGGTAGATGGTATGCCGAAGCACCTGGTACGTACGCTTACCAGGGCCAAATTTGAGCAGCTGGCCGATTCCCTGTTCCAGCGCATGATGGAGCCCTGCCGCAGGGCGCTGAAAAATGCGGACCTGAACGGTTCGCAGATTGACGAGGTGATCCTCGTAGGCGGTTCCACCCGGATACCCCGGGTACAGGAAGAAGTGGAGAAATTTTTCGGCAGGAAGCCTTCGAAAAGCGTGAACCCCGACGAAGCCGTGGCTGTGGGAGCGGCGATCCAGGGCGGGGTGCTTACCGGTGAGGTGAAAGATGTGCTGCTGCTTGATGTGATCCCGCTTTCGCTGGGTATCGAAACACTCGGAGGGGTATTTACCAAGCTTATCGAAGCCAATACCACGATTCCTTCGAAGAAAACGGAGGTATTCTCCACGGCGGCAGACAACCAGCCTTCGGTAGAGATCCACGTACTGCAGGGAGAGCGTCCGACAGCCAGCCACAACCGTACGCTGGGCCGCTTCCACCTGTCGGATATCCCGCCGGCACAAAGAGGCGTACCGCAGATCGAGGTGACTTTTGATGTGGACGCAAACGGTATCCTGCACGTATCTGCAAAAGACAAAGGAACCGGTAAGGAGCAGAAGATCCGCATTGAGGCTTCCAGCGGCCTGACCGACGCCGAAATCAACCGGATGCGCGAAGAAGCCAAAGCCCACGAAGCGGAAGACAAAGCCGAGCGCGAGCGCATTGACAAAATCAATGCAGCCGACGCCCTGATCTTTTCCACCGAAAAACAGCTGAAAGAATTCGGTGACAAGCTTTCTGAAGGAAACAAAACCAGTATTGAAAGCGCGCTGGGCGAGCTTCGCACCGCGCATACTGCCAAGGATACCGCAGGCATCGACGCTGCCTCTGAAAAACTGAACGCGGCATGGCAGGCTGCCTCCCAGGAGATCTACGCTGCCGGAAACAATGCAGGCGGTGAGCAGCAGGCCGACCCGGGTGCAAACGCCGGCGGCAGCCAGGGCACCCCGCCCAACGACAGCGAGGTGACCGACGTCAACTTTGAAGAAGTAAAATAATTTTTGAAGTACCGAAAAAAGCCTGCAGGGAGCAATCCCGCAGGCTTTTTCCTTTTCCTGGCCTCCAACTGCCCCCCTATGGAAAATCAGAACACCGGGCAATCCGTTCCCGACCTCTTTCGTCCCCCCATGTTCACCTTCTGGCTTTTCAGCCTGCCCGTTTT
>JBEBSO010000289.1:0-5296 GCA_040394275.1 Telluribacter sp. | reverse complement strand
TAGTATAGCTTACCGCCTGCGCCCTCACTTCACGGTAGCATTCGGCATGATCACAATTGTTCCACACATAATAGGTTTTGTCTTCACCGTCCTTTATTCCCTTGATCTGCACCCCTATCGAGGTCTGACCATGATAGTTTTCCCCGAGGGAATCGGGCGCGGGCAGCACCGCCTTCAGAAATTCCAACGGCACGATATCGATCCCCTGGAACCGGATCGGCTCGATACTCATCCCTACGTTCTGCAGCACGTTGAGGTGCGTAATATACTGCTGCCCGAAGGTCATCCAGAAACGGGCCCGCCTGAGAGTAGGAAAATTCTTTACCAGCGACTCCAGCTCCTCATGGTAGAGCACATAGCTCTCCTTCTCTCCGATCCCCGGATAATCGATCGGCTTGTGTATCGACATGGCGGGGATTTCCACCCAGGCGCCGTTTTCCCAGTAGCGGCCCGGCTGGGTGATTTCCCTGATATTGATTTCAGGATTGAAATTGGTGGCAAAAGCCTTTCCGTGATCACCGGCATTGCAATCGATAATGTCCAGGTAATGCATCTCATCAAAGTGGTGCTTGTTTGCATAGGCCGTAAACACCTGCGTCACCCCGGGATCGAAGCCGCAACCCAGCAAAGCCATCAGGCCTGCCTCTCTGAAGCGCTCCCGGTAGGCCCATTGCCAGCTGTACTCAAATTTGGCCACTTCCCTGGGCTCGTAATTGGCCGTATCCAGGTAATGAACCCCCGTGGCCAGGCAGGCATCCATGATGGCCAGGTCCTGGTAGGGCAGCGCCACGTTGATCACCAGCGCGGGGTCGAATTGCCGGATCAGCGCCACGGTCTGTTCCACAACATCCGCATCCACCGCCGCAGTCCGGATCTCAACGCCGTGCATCTCCCTGATTTCGGCGGCGATCTTGTCACATTTCGATTTGGTCCTGCTCGCGAGAAGTATCCCGGTGAATACCTCGCTGTTCATCGCACATTTATGCGCCACTACGCTGCCTACCCCTCCTGCCCCGATAATGAGTACTCTGGACATTGTTCCAATTTGAGTTAAGTGAAAAACTGTTTGAATTAAAACCGGCCGAAAGTCAATTACCGGCTACGGGAGGCTAAATGGTCGACGTCGCCCCGTTCGTCCGCAAATATAGGATGGTTCGCCATTTTTTTGCTAATTGCCATCCACCTGACACGCGAAAAATGGACATGATACTCCTGATAGCAGGCATTCTCTGCCTGCTCGGGGGCCTGGCAGGAGCCGTACTCCCCTCCCCGGGCCCTCCGCTCAGCTTTGCGGGCCTGCTGCTGCTTCACTTCAGCAGCTATGCCTCCTTCTCCGGCGCAACACTCTGGACCTTCGGGCTGGCTACGCTCCTGATCACCGTGCTCGACTATTATATCCCTGTCTGGGGCACCAAAAAATTCGGAGGGACGCGTTACGGCAGCATCGGCGCCGTCGCCGGACTTCTGGCCGGCCTCCTGGTACTGCCCGGCCTGGGAATCTTCGCCGGTACGTTCCTGGGCGCAATGGCAGGGGAGCTCGTCGGAGGGGCTCCCCTGCGCAAGGCACTGAAAGCCGCCTTCGGGGCATTTGCGGGCTTTGTGACGGGCATGGCGATGAAGATCGTACTTTGTCTCGCCATGCTGGTATGGGTAGCCGTGCAGCTCTTTACCTGAAACAGAATATAATTCCGAAATCTACCGGTATCAACTCCCGCAAAAGAGATTTATTTCAAATAAATAGTAGAAAAACTGTATAATATACCTATTTCGGGGAATAAGCAGAATAATATTCGGAAGACTATCTGTAAAAAAGGCAGGAGCGGCCCTGGCGGGCCGCTCCGTACCGTCATTTCAGTCTTTTCACCCGGATATTCCGGAAATACACACGGTCCCCGTGGTCGGTAATCATGATATGCCCCGTATCCACCCTGGCATAGTCGGGGTAATCCTTAAACTTGGTCGCAGCCACCTTCTGCCTGAAATCCTCGCTGTCACGGTCATAATCCGCCACCTTCACCCCGTTGAGCCAATGCTGGGTACGCTTGCCCTTTGAGACAATTTTCACCTTGTTCCAGGCACCTACCGGCCATATCTTCTTTCCTTTGGGCGGGTAAATCAGGTAAACCGACCCGGTAGAAGATACGCCGTAGGGGTCGTTCTTGATTTCGGGGTAATCCAGGTCATCGATAATCTGGTACTCAATACCCATATTGGAGAATTTACCGGTTTTCGAATTCCTGATAGAAGAAACATGGTACTTGATCCCGCTGTTGGCTGCTTTGGTGAGCTTATACTCACACTGGAATTCAAAATCCGTATACGTATCCCGCGTAATGATATCGCCTCCCTTGCGCCCTTTCACCACCGATATTGCGCCGTCTTCTATAACCCATCCGTCACCGGGCGCATTGTCGCTGGCGGACTGCCTCCATTTGCCCAGGTCTTTCCCGTCAAACAGGATTTCCCATTTTTTTGCCGGCTCAATGGCCCCCGGGCCAGCAAAACCGCCCTCCGAAGGTTCCAGGTAGGGAAAAGTAAAGGAGAGCAGTACGAACGAGGCACACAGCGTAGTCAAAATTGTTTTCATTTGCGGTTGTTTAGATGAGTACTCTTTTAAAAAATTATTTACACCGGCAAATTTAAGATTCATGCCGTCTTTTTAACGTAAAGTTTATATTTTTTACCCGCATTTTCAAAGCTGCCGTTCCCGGGGCAGCTGCAGGCCCAGCGCTTTGCCGATCACGTCAAATACCTCGGGGGCTTCCAGCATGTCCTTACCCGGCGCCTCCGCCGTGATGCATACCGGGTAATACACTTCAGGCACATGAATGCCTCCGTGCGATCCTTTGACCAGGGAGGCATCCAGCGGAATCACGTCGAGCAGGTAACGGAATCCCAGCAGCTTGCGCACAAGCTTGTAGGCCGCCCTCAGCTTAATAAACGGGTTGGACGGATCCATAAACATCTCTACGGGATCGTAACCGGGCTTCCGGTGAATGTCCACGAGCCGGGCATAATCAGGCGCCTTTTTGTCGTCCAGCCAGTAATAATAGGTAAACCAGCTGTCCGTATCGGCCAAAGCCACCAGGTCGCCGGAGCGTTCGTGGTCGATATTATAGGCCCGCTGCGCCGCCCTGTCCAGCACCTTACCGACACCCGGTACTTTCTCCAGGATGCTTTTCACCCGGTCCGTCAGCGAAGAATCGTTCAGATAGACATGCGCCACCTGGTGATCCGCTACCGCGAAGGCTTCCGATGCCCCCGCATCCAGCAGCTCATACCACCGCTCCGTCCGTACGGCGATCAGCCCTTCCTGCCGGAGCACCCGGTTGATATGAACAGGCCGCGACACCGGGCTGATCCCGTATTCGGACAGTAAAATAACCGCAGCCCCCCTGCTTTCAAAATGCGTCACCAGGTCTTTTACCACTTCGTCGATCTCCCGCAGCTCGGCGGAAATTTTGTCCGTATCGGGGCCGAACTTCTGCAGGCAATAATCCAGGTGCGGCAGGTAGATCAGCGACAGCGTGGGATCGTACTTGCGGTCGACATACAGGGAAGCGTCGGCGATCCAGCGCGTGGACCTGATATTGGCGTTCGGTCCCCAGAAATTAAACAGGGGAAACTGCCCGAGCTGCTCCTGCAGCTCATCCCGCAGCCCGGCCGGGTGCGTGTAGCAATCCGGCGCCTTGACCCCGTCTGCATGGTACTGCGGCCGCGGGGTGACCGAATAATCAACGGAAGCATACATGTTGTACCACCAGAACATCTTGGCGCAGGTAAACCCGGGATCCTGCCTCCTGGCAATATCCCAGATTTTTTCGGATGTCACCAGGTGGTTGGACTGCTTCCAGAACCTGACCTCGGCATCCTGCCGGTCATACCATCCGTTGGCTACGATCCCGTGCCCGGACGGCCACTTGCCGGTCACGTAACAGCTCTGGGAGGTCGTAGTCACGGCAGGCAACACCGGCCGGATAGGAGTTACTGCTTTGTTCTTTATATATTCCTGCAGGAAAGGCGTATGCCCGCCGATCAGGTTCCGGCTCAGCGCCACGATGTCTATTACTACCGTCTTTTTCACATCCCGGTTATTAAATTTGATCCAAAACCCATTGCAGCTCACGAACAACGGAAGCACCGACCGGCTTCTGCATCGCTTCCGGAAGGACTCCCCAGGTATACGTCTCCACCTCCAGGTAGTCCGTTACCGGATGCTGCTTATGTATATGCAGTATTTTGCTGATCTCCTCACGGGTCGAATTCAGCATTCCGTAATTTTCAATAAAAAGCGGCACATGAAAATGGACCCGCCATTCCCTGTGCAGCGAAGAATAGTCCGCCAGCGCTTCAGGCAGGTCCCTGTAGCGTACCAGGCGGCCGTCCTGCAGCCTGGCCACCACCTGGTGCAGGTATACGGGCTCATTGAAGCTGCGGATGGCGGCAATCTTTTCCGCTGCCTGATTGCCGAAGTCCACCCGAAGTGCGGAGCTGATCTGTACCTTACCGATCCGGATACCCAGCCCGGCCAGCTCTTCCAGCAAATCGGCCCCTTCCTCATGGCTTACCGCAACGTGGCAAACGTCATAGCACAGCCGGACATGGGTCAGGATGGCCTTCCTGGCCTTTTCCTCCGGCATGTCGTGGCGCGCTGCGAGAAATTCAATCCCGAGCGGCAGGAGGTCATCCCGGTACCAGTTTATAAAGTCGCGGCCGTTGTCGAGGATCCCGTCCGGCTCCGGCTCCACATCCAGGTGCATCACCTGCCCGGTCTGCTTTCTTATAAAAAGCAGCGTGTCCACCAGCGACAGTATCTCCCGGGTCGCCTTCTTCTTTGCGTCGTCCAATGCCGAGCTGTCCGTCCACCAGTAGCGGTAGGACAGCGGGGGCGTCGAAACGCTGCCGTGCATGCCCTCCGGCAAAAGCGCCGAAAGAATGACAAACAGCCGTCGCGTATAGGCCAGCCTCTCCGGGGTGGTCCAGTCGGGGGCATGCACCAGGTCCTTTACCTTTGTCCCGTGAAACCCTCCGTACGGAAAACCGTTCATCGTAAATACATACACCCCGTTTTCCTTCAGCCAGGCCTTCAGCTCCTCCAGCTTTGCGGGCTCGCTCAGTTCCAGCGACGCCTCATTGGCAAGCCTCAGCCCCAGCCCGAATTCTTTCCCGTCGGCAACTTCGCGGCGTATGTACGGCACAGCGGCCTTCAGCTCCCTGAAATGGTCCTCCCAGCTTTCGCCCGGGTGAATATTGGTACAATAGGTCAGATGTCCCGATGATGTTTTCATTTGTATAG
>JBEBSO010000288.1:0-5309 GCA_040394275.1 Telluribacter sp. | reverse complement strand
AGGGCCGAAAATGTGAAGGTATCCGAAATCAGGAAAAACCACATCATCAATTTTCCATAACTGGCCTTCATAGGCTCTATTCCACCCAGCCAATACCTGGGTGTTCCGGAGTTTGTGGTAGTTGCAGTAGAAGCCATTTAGTTAAAAGGTAAACTTAATTTTCAATGAAAGGTCAATAAAAAAACAAATAAATATACCCAGAGCACATCGAGAAAATGCCAGAACGTCGCACATACTTCGATCAACCTGAGCCGCTTCGAATGAATGTTGAGCCTGAAAGCCGCCACCAACGCCGTCAGCAGCAGCAGCAGTCCCATCAGCAGGTGCGCGCCATGGAGGCCGGTAAACACGTAGAAGAAGGATCCTGACGGGTTACCCACAAAATAGACGTCCCGCCGCACCAGCTCCCTCCATCCTTCATACTGCATGCCGAGAAATATCATCCCCAACACGAAGGTGATGGCCACTCCCGCCTTCAGCTGCACAAAATTATCTCTTTTTGCCGATAAATAAGCCCAGTGCATGCTGACGCTGCTCAATATCAGAACAAAGGTGCTGTAGGTGAAAATAGCCGGAATATCGAACTCGATCCAATTTCCCTCCGCGCGCTTTACCAGATAGGCGCTCGTCTGTGACGCAAATATCATCACGATGGACACAATGAACAGCCAAAGAATGAACTTCTTGGGGTCCATGGAGAGCACATCGCTTTTCCTGCTTTCTTTTGTCTTCAATCCCACCGTATCCATAACATCTGATCGTTCAAATTTTGTCCAGCAAAAAAGCAATCTGAACAATAGGTAAATATATAAAAGATCCGAACATAAGCTGCAGGGCCGTCTTGTCGGTTCGTTTTTTCATCAGCAGAAAAGTCTGCCCGAGAAACAGCGCGCCGCACAGCGTAGCCACCAGGGCGGAGGTGATCCCGCTCATACCCAGCTCAAACGGCAGCCACCCCATCGGGAGCAGAAAGATCGTCCACAACGAAATCTGCACTGCCGTGCTGAAATCCTTCCCGGCCTTCGAGGGCAACAGCTTGAACCCAGCTTTCCGGTAGTCGCTGTCCAGCACCCAGGCAATCGCCCAGAAATGCGGGAACTGCCAGAAAAACTGGATCGCAAACAGGATACCCGGCTCCCAGCCATACTGGTTGGTAGCCGCTATCCAGCCGATCATCGGGGGAAATGCCCCCGGGAATGCCCCTACAAAAACGGCGATGGGGCCCTTCCGCTTCAGCGGGGTATATACAAAACCGTACAGGATCAGTGAGAGCAGCGCTAGCAAGGCCGCACGCAGGTTGAAATGTACGGTAAATATGTACAGGGCAAACACACAGAGAAACATGCTCCAGGCTGCCGCCTCCCAGACCATCAGCCTCCCGGAAGGAAGCGGCCGGCCCGCAGTACGTCTCATCAGCCGGTCCAGGTCTCTTTCCAGGATCTGGTTGATGGCGTTGGCCGAGCCCGTGATCGCTATGGATGCCACGCAGAAAAGTATCAGCTTGGGCCAGTCGACCGCCTCCACAGCCAGCGAATACCCCATTGCACCCGAAAATGCGATGAGGGAAGCCAGTCTGAACTTCATCAGGTCAAACAAGGCCCTCAGCTTAACGCTTAACTTTTCAGAAAATGAAATACTATCTGATGACGTCATCATTATATACCAGAATCACTATCCCTTACCCTCTTCCGGATGTTTTGCAGCAGCGCCCCGGGAGCCGGGAAGGCTTGGGCTGCAGAAACTCCCGCCGCACTAACTCAATGACCGGCCTTAAACTGATCGTTAAAATTCTGAGCCCGGATAATCTCTTCCTCCTCGATCAGCCTTTCCTCGCCGGGCAGGTTGGACTCGGGAGTCTGCGAATGCGGAACGGTCTGCGGGATAAAGTCCTCCGGCGCACCGGGCTTGCTGTAATCGTACGGCCAGCGGTATACCGCCGGAAGCTCCCCCTCCCAGTTGCCGTGCCCCGGGTTGATCGGCGCAGTCCACTCGAGCGTATTGGACCTCCAGGGGTTCTGAGTTGCCCGCTTTCCTCTAAATATGCTGTAGAAGAAATTAAACAGGAAGATAAACTGCACACTGAAGCTGAAAATAGCCGCCGCAGTGATAAACATGTTCATGTCCGTGAAGGAGCTCGTAAAATCATACTTGGTAAACTGGTAGTAGCGGCGCGGGAAGCCGGCGATGCCGACATAGTGCATCGGGAAAAAGATAAGGTATATCCCGATAAAGCTTCCCCAGAAGTGCACCTGGCCCAGCGTCGTGTTCATCATCCGCCCGAACATCTTGGGGAACCAGTGGTATACCCCGGCAAAAAGGCCGAAGGCAGCGGCCGCGCCCATTACAATATGGAAGTGCGCCACCACGAAATAGGTATCGTGCAGCTGGATATCCAGCGCGCTGTTACCCAGGATGATACCGGTAAGACCACCCGTTACAAACAGGGAGACGAGCCCGATGGAAAACAGCATGCCAGGTGTAAACACGATGTTTCCGCGCCACAGCGTCGTAATATAGTTGAACGCCTTCACGGCGGAAGGCACCGCGATGATCAGGGTAAGGAACATAAATATGGACCCCAGGAACGGGTTCATCCCGGTCACAAACATATGGTGCGCCCATACGATAAAAGCCAGGAACGCGATACCGATCATCGAAGCGATCATCGCGCGGTAGCCGAAGATGGGCTTCCTTGAATTGGTGGCGATAATCTCGGAGGTGATCCCCAGGGCCGGGAGTATAACGATATATACTTCGGGGTGCCCCAGGAACCAGAACAAATGCTGGAACAGGATCGGGCTTCCCCCTACGTTGGACAATGCCTCACCGTTGATATATATTTCCGAAAGGTAAAAGCTGGTACCGAAATGACGGTCAAAGAACAGCAGGAGCACTGCCGACAAAAGCACGGGGAAGGAAATCAGCCCGAGTACGGCAGTGATGACAAACGACCATACGGTAAGCGGCAGCCTGGCGAACGTCATCCCTCTTGTACGGAGGTTGATCACCGTTGTAATATAGTTAATTCCCCCGAGCAGCTGCGATACAATGAAGAAGGCCATCGATATCAGCCAGAGCGTAAGCCCGTCGGCAGACCCCAGGTGGGCCTGCTTCAGCGCGCTCAACGGCGGATATACCACCCATCCCCCGCCCGCAGGGCCGGTTTCAACAAAAAGCGAAAAGAACATGATCACGCTGGCCAGCAGGAAGAACCAGTAAGAAAGCATGTTCAGAAAGCCGGAAGCCATATCACGCGCCCCGATCTGCAGCGGGATCAGGAAGTTGCTGAAAGTACCGCTCAGCCCGGCCGTAAGCACAAAAAACACCATAATTGTTCCGTGCATCGTCACCAGTGCCAGGAAAAAGCTCGGATCCAGCTTCCCGGATGCATCGATCCATTTGCCCAGGACAGGTTTCAGCCATGACATATCTGCATCCGGAAAACCAATCTGTATACGGAAAATAACAGACATGGCAATACCTATCACCGCCCATACGATACCGGTGACAAGATATTGTTTAGCGATCATTTTATGGTCCTCGCTAAAAATATACTTTTGCCAAAAACTCACCTCGTGGTGTGTATGTTCTTCCTCGTGTACGAGTGCTACATTATCGTGCTCTATAGCTGACATATCTTAAAGAATATAATTGTACTGTACTTAGTATTGTTTCAGAGTTCCGGCTGTTACAAAGAAGCTCCGGCTTCGCCGCCTTCAGCTGCTGCGGCAGGAACATACTTCAAAGCTTTGGCTTTCAGGTTATCAGGAACCCTGGACAGGAAATCCGGGTAAGTCTCCAAAAAGGTCTTTTGCTCACTCACCCATTTCCGGTAAGTTGCCTCATCGTCCACCACAAGCGTCATCTTCATACCGAAATGTCCCGAACCGCAGATCTCCGCGCAGGCGATCTCGTAGTTAAATTCCGGGTTACCTGTTTCCGCACGCATCTGTGCTGTCGTCTTGTCCGCAACAAACCAGAACTTCGTAGGCATACCTGGCACAGCATCCATTTTTACCCGCATGTGGGGAATAAACACGCTATGCAATACATCACGGGCTCTGATCTTAAGTAATACCGGCCGGTTGGCAGGAATATGCAGCTCGCTGGGATTGGTAAAGTCGTCAAAAGAATTCTCATCGGTCAAATCAATACCTACCTCGTTCTGCGGGTCTATCAGCTTGTAATTGTAGTTACCCAGCTTGTTGTTGTCCACACCGCCGTAGCGTGCGATCCAGCCAAACTGCTTGCCGGTGATTTCGATTACTTCCGCGTCTTTCGGCGCCTCGGAAGTAATATCCGTCCAGGCACGGTAACCGGTGATTACCAACGTGGCCATTACAATAGCGGGGATCACCGTCCACACCAGCTCCAGCTTGTGGTTGTCGGGATAAAACTTCGCGACTCTCCCCTTCTTATAACGGTATTTCCAGGCAAAAAAGAAAATCAAAAAGTTGACAATAAGGAAGGCGATAAACAACAGCCCCATCGAAAACCAGAAAAGGTCATCCGTCCTGCGCCCGTGCACCGAAGAAGCCTCCGGGAGGAAAAACTGCTCGGCGTGCAGGTATGACCAGACGGACCCGATCAACCCGAGCACCAGCACAATCAGGATCAGGGTAGCGTTCCATTTATTACCTTCAGGTTCTCCTGACTCATCAGACGACTTTACTCCCTTGAGCACACCCTGCAACCTCGCAATGACAGCAATTGTGAGCCCGAGAAATACAACAACCAGTAAGCCAATAATGTAATTCATATTCTCAATATCAAAAATCGTTGTTTATGCAATATCATGATGCAGAGACTCCTCCAGCATCGGGTGTTTCTTAGGTATAAGATTGCCTTTTTCCAGCTGCGCACAGACTACCCAGATGAAGGCGGATGCAAAAACCAAAATAAAACCGATCTCAAGCGGCCCGAAGCCTGCTCCCGCACCTACGGTACCGGGCATAATGTTGTTGTAAAAATCAAGGTAGTGCCCGATGATCACACACCAGCAGGCCAGCTTGAGGATGGCCGGTGTACGCTTCGAATCCCTCGGCATCAGGATCAGGAAGGGAAGCACGAAGTTGATAATCACATTGACCCAGAAAGGTCCTTTAAAAATACCGTCATACCCGCTGAACCGCTCTTTGAAATAAACGACCTCTTCGGGGATGTTAGCATAATAATACAGAAGAAACTGTGCAAACCAGACATAAGCCCAGAAAATGCTGAAGGCAAAAATGAACTTGCCGAGATCATGCAGGTGGCTTTCGTTCACTGCACGGAGATACCCGTTTTCACGAAGGGTAACGACAATCAGC
>JBEBSO010000287.1:0-5312 GCA_040394275.1 Telluribacter sp. | reverse complement strand
CGGAAAGAGCGCATTCGCCAAACGTCTCGGTTTTTCCATCCACCGCCCGACTTTCACCCCCTGCTCGTACCTTCCCTCCACCATCACCTGTCCGCCGTCATAAAAGGCCAGGTACTCACCGTTTATTTTCCCGAACTCAACGGGGACCACTTCCTTCAGGCGGGTATGTGCCGAATCATAATAAACCAACCTCGATTCGCCAGGGAAGCCGCGCCGCCACATGTTCTTGCTGAGCAGGTTGTATTTCATGTCGTAGGTGACCCACCTGCCGTCTTTTACTCCCTTGTAATAATAGCCTTCCTCCACGATATGCCCTTCCCTGATCCTCCGGTAAGGTCCGTGAAGCGGCAGCGAGACGGCCTTGTCCCGGATCACGGACTGGCTTAGCTTCCTGGCTTTCAAGTCGTACCATCGGGTATGGACCGATTTTACGTAGGGATCAATGGGCTGGTGCTCCTCGAGCACATGGAACTCCTCGATGGTTACCCTTTCCCCGCTTCCGTACCTGACCGAAACGGGCCGCATCGGGATTCCCTCATACTGGACCCTGGCCAGGCGCTCCTTCTGCTTACGCTCTCTTCTTTCAGATTTCAGGCTCTTGTAAGCCTTGATTTTCAGGCCGAGATCAGGAATCGTCTCCCCGATCAGCTTGTTGAAATCGGTACCGCCCAGCGGCGTGGATACGGATGCCGAAGGTTTAACCGATGCCGATAATCCCGACGCCGGGGCAATCCGGTTCCTCAGCGAATCCGACTTGGACTGCGCCTGCTGGAGCTTTGTCCTGGTTGTATTCTCCCCCCCCGCATGCTGCGCGTGCACGCCTCCTGCCGCCGCAGCCAGGATAAAAAAAACTGTTGTAAAAATAATTCTGTGCATACCGACAATTCCTGAACTTCTTTAAGTAAACGACCGGGCTGACATACTTATTTACCGGAAAGCAAAAAGAAGGCCTTTGTATGGTTTGCAAAGATACCAGATCACCCTCCTATTCTCTTTTTTTCTTTTCAAAATTTGTAATAAACAGGTTTTGTGTTAAGTATTTCTATGACAATACCCAATATTTATAGGTTAATTTTGGATTTTACCTACTATAATTTCACACTTTTTATAAAATACCAAAAAAATATAAAAAAATCCAGAGAAATACGATATTTTTGCAGAAAATAAGCCAACCATTTCGCTGATATACCATTAAAAACTATGTCATCATTGCTAAAACTGGATCAAATTGACCGTAAAGTATTAGAAATACTTCAAAAAGAAGCTAAAATAACCAATGCTCAGCTTTCCAAGGAAATCGGGCTTTCACCGGCACCCACCCTGGAAAGAGTAAAGAAACTGGAACAGGCAGGAATTATCAAAAGCTACCATGCACAGCTGGACCCTGATAAGGTGGGGCTGGGCGTCACTACTTTTGTACAGGTCACCCTGGTCGGACATAAAAAATTTGTCACGGAATCATTCGTTGAGAAAGTGAACGAAATAGCTGAAATTATTGAATGTCACCACATCACGGGAACGGGGGACTTTCTGTTAAAAGTTATTTCCAAAGATATCGCTTCTTACCAGAAACTAATGCTTGAAAAGATTAATGAAATCGAAGAGGTGGCCAATACCCAGACCATGGTGATCCTCTCCACGTTTAAAGAAAGCAAGACGTTACCTATCCCCTGAACCGCCGGCCCCGCGAAAGCCCGGGTCCGTGCATTTCAAAAATCAGGATTTTATCGTCTGCCGGACCGGCAGGCGATATTTTTTTGAGCCCTCCCCAGCCTTTCGCAGGCCTGTGCCGAACTCTTTCGGAACGGCGTGAGGGGATGAGGGAAGATTACGCGTCTTGATCAAATGACGGTACAACCAAAAAGTCACTTTTAGAATACCTGCAACCATGGCCCATTCCACTACCGGCAACCCCAAGGCATTTATGGACGAAAACTTCCTGCTGCAAACCAAAAGCGCACGGACGCTTTACCACGAATTTGCAGCGCAGATGCCCATTATAGACTTTCACTGCCATCTGCCTCCGGACGAGATCGCTTCCGACAGGATTTTTGAAAACCTCACCCGGATATGGCTCTACGGCGATCACTACAAGTGGCGGGCCATGCGGGCAAACGGCGTGGCCGAAGGCTATTGTACCGGCGATCAGCCCGACAGGGAGAAATTCAGAAAATGGGCCGAGACTGTCCCCTATACCCTCAGGAACCCGCTGTACCACTGGACCCATCTCGAGCTGCAGAGGTATTTCGGCGTCACGGACCTGCTCTCCGGAGCCACGGCGGACCGGATCTACGACCAATGCTCCGAAAGAGTAGCCAGCCCCGAATACAGCGTCCGGAACCTGCTGAGACGAATGAAAGTGGAGGTCGTCTGCACCACGGACGACCCGCTCGATTCCCTGGCCTTTCACCAACTCCTGAAAGAGGAAAACAGTGACATCAGGGTATACCCGAGCTTCCGCCCCGATAAGTTCATTCTCATCGACCACCCCGGGTTTGCCGGGTACGTTACCGGCCTGGCCGGGCTGACAGACCTGGAGATAGACTCCTACGATCGCCTGCTGGAGGCGCTCGGGAAACGCGCCGTCTATTTTGCCTCCCTCGGCTGCAGGGTATCCGACCACGGGCTGGAGCAAATCTATGCCGGCAAGATCAGCCCGGAAGAAGCCGGTAAGGCATTTCGAAAGGCGATGGCCGGGCAAAAGCTTACCGGAGAGGAAGCCGACGTATACAAATCGACGCTCCTGCACGAGCTGGGCGTGCTTTACCACAAGCTGGGATGGGTGCAGCAATTCCACATAGGCGCGCTGCGGAACAACAACGTGCGGGCGCTGCGGGAGCTCGGTCCGGATACGGGCTGGGATTCCATCGGTGATTTTTCCCAGGCCATTGCGCTGTCCCGCTTTATGGGCCGGCTCGACGAGCACAACCAGCTTGCCAAAACCATCCTGTATAACCTTAACCCGGCAGACAATGCCGTGATGGCCACCATGATCGGGAACTTCAACGACGGCTCGGTGGCCGGGAAAATACAATGGGGCTCGGGCTGGTGGTTCCTGGATCAGAAAAACGGGATGGAAGAACAGATGAACACCCTCTCCAATATGGGCCTGCTCTTCCGGTTTTTAGTCATGCTCACCGATTCCCGGAGCTTTCTTTCCTATCCCCGGCATGAGTATTTCCGGCGTATCCTCTGCAACCTGCTGGGGAACGACATCGAAAACGGCGAGCTGCCCAATGACCCGGAATGGATCGGGAAGATCGTCCGGGATATTTCTTACAACAATGCCAGGAGCTATTTCGGCTTCTGAAAAAACCTCATATTCCTAACCCGATCGATCAGAAAAAACAACCTCTTCCCATGACCCATCCAAAAAGCAACTTCAGATGGACCGTTGTAGCCCTGCTGTTTTTTGCCACCACCATCAACTATCTCGACCGGCAGGTACTCGGCCTGCTGAAGCCTGCGCTGGAGGTCGAATTTAACTGGACCGAAACAGACTACAGCCATATCGTAATGGCATTTTCCGCTGCTTACGCCCTGGGGCTGCTCGGTTTCGGCCGGATTGTCGATAAAATAGGCACCAAGATCGGGTACACGGTCTCCATTATCTTCTGGAGCATCGCTGCCATATTTCACGCCGCTGCAAGGAATACTTTCGGCTTCGGGCTGGCCAGGGCCGCGCTGGGACTCGGGGAAGCGGGGAACTTCCCGGTAGCTATCAAGGCGGTAGCGGAGTGGTTTCCCAAAAAGGAACGGGCGCTTGCCACCGGCATTTTCAATTCGGGCGCCAATATCGGCGCCGTGGCAGCACCCATTATGGTCCCCTGGATACTGGGCGCCTACGGATGGGAAGAAGCCTTTATTATCACGGGCGCCATCGGCTTTATCTGGCTCGCCTTCTGGTGGTTCCTCTACGACATCCCTTCCCGGAAGAAAAATTTATCCAAAGCCGAATACGACCACATTCACAGCGACGAGGAAGAAGCTGCAGAAGCCAATGAAGCGCCGGTAGGGTGGCTGAAGCTTTTCGGCATCCGGCAAACCTGGGCTTTTATCTTCGGTAAATTCCTGACCGATCCGATCTGGTGGTTTTTCCTTTTCTGGCTTCCCTCCTATTTTGCTTCCAATTTCGCGCTGGATCTCAAAAAACCCAGCCCGCACCTGGCCATACTTTATACGGCGACCACCATCGGCAGCATCGGGGGCGGGTACCTGTCCGGGTATTTCATTAAAAAGGGCTGGCCTGTGTTCCGGGCCAGGAAGACGGCCCTGCTCATCTTCGCCATCGCGGTAATACCCATCGTGGCGGCGCAGTATTGCAGCAACATCTGGCAGGCCGTTGCACTGATCAGCCTGGCAGCAGCCGCACACCAGGCATGGAGCGCCAATATCTTTACGACGGCGTCCGATATGTTTCCCAAAAAAGCGGTGAGCTCGGTCGTCGGGATCGGCGGAATGGCCGGTTCGGTCGGCGGCATTCTCTTCCCGCTTTTTGTCGGCACGGTGCTTGACAGCGCCAAAGCCGCAGGCAACATCAACACGGGCTACAATGTCATTTTCATCATATGCGGCCTGGCCTACCTGCTGGCATGGGGGATCATGCATTTCTTTGCGCCCAAAATGGAACGGGTGAAAGTCTGAAAAGGCAGAGCAAAGACGAAGACTGGCTGAATTACTTTTTTAAATCACCTGAATTTTAAAACTCCCGGACATTTTATGCAGATGCTATACCTGATATGGATACTTTTTGTGCCGCTGCTGGCTGCCGGTCAGCACAAGGAGGAGCAGGCGGTCGCAGCTGCTGTGGAAGTCCTCAGAGAAACGCTGATCGATCCTACCGAATCGTCCCTGCTGCGCATCGCCTCGCCCGATCTGACCTACGGACACTCCGGTGGACTCATTGAAGACCGGCAGGCTTTTATCCGGGCGCTGGTCAGCGGCGAGTCTGACTTTACCGCGATCCGGCTGTCCGACCAGACGATAAAAGTAACCGGCGCTACCGCATGGGTCAGGCATACCCTGCGCGGCGATACCCATAACAAGGGTAAAGCGCCGGGGAAAGTAGATCTTTACGTGCTGCTGGTATTTACCAAAAAAGGCAAAGAATGGATCCTGCTGGCCAGGCAGGCTGTAAAAATCCCCTAAGCCAGCGATACCCCCCGCTCAGTCCGTGGGCCGAAGCGCCCGCGGATTCCCGTTTTCCTCCTGCGCCCCGCCCAGCATGTCGGCCACCAGCTTCAGCCAGATCAAAATACAGGGAACAGCTTTCAGCACGTAAGGCTTTACCCAGGCCTCTCTCAGGAAGGCCG
>JBEBSO010000286.1:0-5313 GCA_040394275.1 Telluribacter sp. | reverse complement strand
GCTCTCCGAAGGGGGTTACCAGACCCGGGACATCGGCGATGTCTGGATGACCGGTCTCGTCCGGCTGACCCCGGTCCGGAACATGACTTTCAATATGGACTATTCGTTCAACAAGAAGAACACGACCGAATTTTCCTACCTCGCGCTGCAGCCGTTCTATAATGCCGCCGGGGACGTATCGGGCTATTACGGCGGCAGCAACCCGAACCGGGTAACCCGTACCAGCTATGACGACAAGTACTACGTCCTCAACGCCTATGCCGACTATACGAATACCTTTTCGACAAAGCATTACTTCAAGGCCCTGGTCGGGTTCAACCAGGAAAACGCGCAGTACCTCATGGCACAGGCTGAGCGCCGCAACCTGATCATCAACAGCATTCCGTCCATAAATCTCGCATCAGGCGACCGCTTTGCCTTTGATGCCATCAACGAGTATGCGATCAGGGGCGCCTTCACCCGGCTGAACTACAGCTACGACGACCGGTATCTCTTTGAGTTCAACGGCCGCTACGACGGTACGTCCAAATTTCCGAAAAAAGACCGTTTTGCATTTTTCCCGTCTGTGTCGTTAGGCTGGAGAATTGACAACGAGCAGTTCTTTACGGGGTTGAAAAGGACCGTCAACGTCCTGAAGCTCCGGGGCTCCTACGGGGACCTCGGCAACCAGAATGTGACCGGCTACTATCCCTACATCGCCACGCTCGGCGCAGCGGAAGTCAACTACCTGATCAACGGAGACCGCCCGATGTCGGTGTATGCCCCGGGACTGGTCAGCCCTACGCTGACCTGGGAAACCGTTACCCAGATCAACGGGGGCATCGACTTTGCCCTGCTGGACAACCGGCTCAGCGGATCGTTCGATATCTACAGGCGGGACACCAAACACATGCTGACAAAGTCCCAGACCCTGCCCGCCATACTCGCCGTCACCGAACCGCAGGCCAATGCCGCCGACCTCCGTACCAGCGGATTTGACCTGAACATTGAATGGCGCGACAAAATCGGGCAGGTCCGGTACGAAGCTGCGGTAATCCTGTCTGATTACTCCGCCAAAATCACGAAGTACAGTAACCCAAGCGGCCTGATCTCCGACTACTACGTGGGCGCCAACATCGGCAGCATATGGGGGCTGACCACGGGCGGGCTTTTCCAGACGGATGCGGAAGCCCTCGAGCTGGACCAGTCCAACATTGCCGGCAGGAAGCGCCAGGCCGGAGACCTGTGGATGGCCGACCTTAACAACGACGGCGTCATCAACAGGGGCGCGCAGACACTGAGCAACCCCGGAGACATGAGCATCATCGGCAACAACACCCCCAAGGTACAGCTTCGGCTTCCGGTCCAACGTGAAATGGAAAGGCTTTGACCTGGACCTGTTCTTCCAGGGTGTCGGAAAACGCGATCTGTGGATCTCCACGCTTTATTACCTGACGCAATACTCCAACGAGTGGGTAGGGATCTCGAAGGTAGCCATGGACTATTGGAGAGAAGATAACCCGGACGCGTTCTTCCCCCGGCCGATTATTTCGGGCGCCACCGACGTAACTTCCGTGCAGACGAGATTCCTGCAGAATGCCGCCTACATCCGGCTGAAGCAGCTGACCTTCGGCTACACGATCCCGCAGGCTTTCTCCAAAAACATTGGTATAGAAAGAATCAAACTGTTCTTTACCGGCAGCAACCTGTGGACGGGAACGAAAATGATCAAAATTTCCGACCCCGAACTGGAAGGTCCGAGCGCTTACCCGATGTATAAATCCCTGTCACTGGGGGCAAATATCAATTTCTAACCGGTAAAAAAATAATGAGAAATATTTGTATCACCATACTCACCCTGTCGTTCGCCTGTATAGCGTGTAACGACAACTTCCTGGAAAGATATCCGCTGGACAAGATCAGCGACAGCAATTTCTGGAAAAGCGGGGCGGATGTAGAAATGTACGCCAACCAGTTCTACCCCACGCTTTACGATGCACGGCTCGCCTGGTACTCGCTGGACAACTTCAGTGACAACCAGACGCCGAGCACCCGAAACGCCTACACCTGGGGTGAATACCAGGTACCCGCTTCCGGCGGAGGATGGGCAAAAACGGACTGGGCGCAGATCCGGAGCTGCAACTACGCCCTGGAACGCATTGCAGGCATGCCTCAGGACGCCACTTTGCCCCGGGCCGAGGCGGAAATCCGGTTTTTCAAGTCTTTTTATTACTTCGAAAAGCTGAGAAAATTCGGTGAGGTTCCCTGGCTGGAAAAAAGCCTGGCCACCGACGCGCCGGAACTTACCGCCCCGCGGGATAGCCGGCAGACCGTAGTAACCAATATACTGAAAGACCTGGATTTCGCGATAGAAAAACTGCCGGCTGCCTCCGCTGCGGACCGGCTGACCAAATACGCCGCCCTGGCCCTGAAAACAGAAGTTTGCCTCTACGAGGGTACCTTCCGGAAATACCACAATATCGCCGGCGGACACAATGAGCTGCTGAGGCTGGCCGCTGCTTCCGCAGAAACGATCATGAACGCCAACCTGTTCGGTATTTATTCTACCGGCAACCCTCAAAGCGACTATTTTGACCTTTTTGTACAGTACGAGCTGAAAGGAAACCCGGAGGGGGTCATGGTGCAGCGATATATCACCAACAAACGTATGCACAACAACGTCCGCCAGCTGGGCGAACCTTATACCGGCTACAGCAAAGACTTTGTGGACTCCTACCTCTGCGCAGACGGCCTGCCGATCTCGCTCAGCCCGCTGTACAAAGGAGATGCCACTTTCGACGCGGAGTTTGTCAACCGGGATCCCCGCATGGAACAATCCATTTACCAGCCAACGCGTCCGTACCGGATTTTCGACGACGGGTCCATCAATTACAAAACCATGCCGGAATTTAACAACAACTATACGCCGACGAGCTATTACATCATCAAGGGCTACAGCCCGTATGAAAGAGACCGTCTGCCCAGCACGTCGATTACGGATGATTTTATTTTCCGGTATGCCAGGGTACTGCTCGCCTATGCCGAGGCCAAAGCCGAGCTGGGAGAGGCCACCCAGGATGTGCTCGACAAGACCATCAACCTGCTGAGGGATCGTGTGGCCATGCCTCACCTGAAGGTGGAAGTGGGATTTACGGATCCTGGCTGGCCGAAGTGGGAAGTACCGGTCACTCCCCTGCTGAACGAGATCCGCCGGGAACGCCGGATCGAAACCTGCGCGGAGGGCACCCGCTGGGACGACATCGTGCGATGGAAGGCCGGAAAGCTCCTGGAAAACATCAAAACCGTACAGGGAGCCCGCGATCCGCAGACCACTGCCCCGCGGGTGGTCTACCCGGGATTCGGAGCCAGGACATGGAACGACAAGCTCTACCTGTATCCCATCCCCACGCAGGAGCTGACGCTCAACCCGCAGCTGACGCAAAATCCCGGATGGGTAAACTGACCTATCATCTGATGATCTGATGATATATGCCGATCCGGGCTTAAATTATTCTTATGTCCACACCCGTTTCCATCAGGAGCAGCGCCGCGACGCCGCTTCTGATGGATTTTACCGGTCAAAAAACAGGCCCGGGCGATGACACGCGGACAAACGACCTGCTGCCGGCTAAGTTCTGAACCCGGTATTACCGCGCTGCCTTCGTTTTACTCACATGAGCTCCCGGACCTGCAAAAGGCACGTTGACTGCCCGCGACCAACCGAAACCGTTTACATTTATTCTTCAATAAAATCAAAAACCGGAGCCGCCATAAGCAAAACACCCTTAACTTTGGTGTCATTCATATATTTTAACCTCTTAAAACAACTTTCAGAATGAAATATCTTATAGTATGCTTTACCATCTGCCTGTTCGGCCTCCCCGCCAGCCAGGTATATGGTCAGTCTTCTGTTTTTAAAGCGGGCTTTGCAGAAAAGGATATCACGCCGGATATTGGCATGGAGCAGCCCGGCAACTACGGCAAAAGCTACCACCGCTCGTTTCATGACCGCTGCAAAGCCAGGGCGGTAGTATTTGACGACGGTAAAAAGCGCGTGGCCCTGGTCGGGCTGGACATGCTTTTTGTGACACGTCACCTGGTCAGGGAAATCCGCGAGGAGATCCAGAAGCGCTGCGGCATCGAACCCGGCAACGTGATGATAGGCGCCTCGCATTCGCATTCCTCGGGCCCGCTCGGCATGACCGAGCCCGGTCTATTCGACAAAGCCACGCCTTTTATCAAGGACCTCGCATTCAATAAATCGATCGTTGAAGATCCCGGGTTTACCCAATACCTCCGGGAGCAAACCGTACAGGCTGTCGTTCAGGCCAATCTTACCCGGATCGATGCAAAGCTTGCCGTAGGCAGCGGACACGAGGATAAAATTTCCTTCAACCGCCGCCTGCGCATGAAAAACGGGCTGAGCTATTCGCACCCCGGCGTAGGCAACCCGGACATCATCGACTATGCCGGCCCGATCGACCCGGAAGTTGGGACCGTCGGCGTATGGGACCTTCAGAACAACCTGCTGGGCGTCGTGGTTAATTTTTCCTGTCATGCCACTACCAATCCCGGGGGTATTTCTGCCAACTGGATCGGCGAAATGGAAAAAACGCTGAGAGGAGCTACCGGTAACGCGGCCCTTCCCGTAGTATTCATGCAGGGTGCCTGCGGGGACATTACCCAGGTAGACAATCTGGCCAGGCACCAGAATCCGGCACCGGCCGAATGGAACCAAATCGTCGGCGGACGCGTGGGCGCCGAGGCCTACAAAACGCTCCTGCTGATCCGCAGGGGAGCCGGCAGCGACATCCCGCTGGACGCACGCCACAGGGTGTGGAACATCAAAAGACGCGTTCCTTCTCCCGAAAAAGTCAAAAAAGCCTACGAGCTTGTCAAGCAGGGTGCGGAAAAAGCAGGGGCAACCGAATGGACTTTTGCCAAGGAAACCGTCCTGCTCGACGCGCTGATCAAAGTAAAGCCCGAAGCGGAAGTGGAGGTGCAGGCCATCCAGGTAGGCCCCATGGTATTTGTATCCGACCCGGCCGAGTACTTTGTACAGTACGGGCTGGACATAAAAAAAGGGAGCAAATTCCCGTTCACATTTGTCGTGGAGCTGGCCAACGGCTGCGTGGGCTATGTGCCGACGGAAGAAGCCTTCGGGCCGAAGGGAGGAGGATATGAAACCCGCCTGACTTCGTACTCCAACCTGGAGATCACCGCCGGCCGGCAGTTTGCCGATACAGGCATCGAGCTCGCCAACCAGATGAAACCAGGCCCCGTGCCGCTGCCGCCGCCGCCACCGGAATTCAAAAGTCCCTGGACGTATGGAAA
>JBEBSO010000285.1:0-5318 GCA_040394275.1 Telluribacter sp. | reverse complement strand
CCCGCCGCAACACGCTGGCCTACCAGGGGCCGCTCCAGTCCCTGGTGTACAATACGGTGGAAGGGTTTGCGTTTGACGTATCGCTGGGCTGGACCAAGACCTGGCAAAACGGCCGGCAGCTCCGACTCACGCCGCTGGGGAGGTACGCCTTTGGCCGGGACAGGATAAGCGGCCGGCTTTCCGCATCCATAGGCAACCGCAAATGGTCACTTGGCCTGGAAGGCGGGGAGTCCGTCGGGCAGTTCAACCCTGCACAGCCCGTTTCGCCGATGGTCAACAGCTTTACTTCCCTGCTGCTGGAACGCAACTACGCGAAGCTCTACCAGAAGCAGTTTGTCCGGGCGCAATACAACCTCAGCCGCCTTGCCGATGTCCTGACCTTCTCCGCCGGATTGGAATATGCCCGCCGGACAGAGCTGTCCAACCTGGAAAAGGCGAAGCCCTGGATCAACTGGCGGGGTGTTTCCTTTACCTCCAACCGGCCGGAAAATACAGAGAGTCCTTCGACGGGGTTTGCCGTTCATGATGCGTTGATCGCCGATATTTCGGCAAGCCTGCGTCCCTGGCAGAAGTATACAATCCGCAACGGCAGGAAGCAGTACCGCTACAACAGCGGGCCGGTGTTCAGCGTAAATTACCGCAAGGGAATCGCTTTGGGCAGGAGCGGGGTGGATTATGATTTATTGCAGGCGCAGGCAAGGTACCGGTTGAACACAGGTCCGTGGAGCAGCCTCCAGGTACTGGCCGGCGGCGGCGGGTTTATACGGGCCGACCGGGTATATTTTGCCGATTTTAAACATTTTATGGGCAACGAATTCTTCTTCCAGCCGGGCGATGCGCTTGGCCGGTTCCGGATGCTTCCGTATTACCGGTACAGCACCGCGTCGCGGTTTGCCCAATTGCACCTGCTCTGGTCGGCCCGTAAGCTCCTGGTTACCCAGCTGCAGCCGGTCCGCCTGACGGGGCTGAAGGAGACCGTGCAGCTGCACTACCTGACTACCCCTGCAGCCGGCCACTACAGTGAGCTGGTCTACGGGCTGGACGGGATTCTCCAGTTCTTCCGGGCGGAGGTGGTGACACAGTTCAGGGACATGAAGTACGAAGGGATTGGCTTCCGGGTGGGCACGGTCCTGAATATCCGCTGATACCGGGGAAGGTTATTCCCCGTATCCGCCTCCGCCGGGTGTTTCAATGATCAGCCGGTCGCCGGAAGTGACCCGGGCATTGAAAATACCCGGCAGCACACAGACTTTCCCGTTGCGGAGCACCAGGATATTCCTCCCGGATTTTCCGGGACTGCCCCCGGCCATTCCATAGGGAGAAAAGTTCCGGTGCTGGCTGATCACCGTGATGTCCAGCGGAGCCAGGAACTCGAACGACCGGATGATCCCGTCGCCGCCGTGGTGGGCGCCTGTTCCGCCGGATCCCTCCCTGAGACCGAATTGCAGCAGCCTTACCGGGTATTTTCGTTCCAGCTCCTCGGCGTCGGTGATGCGGGTATTGGTCATGTGCTGGTGCACGCCGGAGCGGCCGTGGAAGCCGGGACCAGCCCCCGTACCCCCGCCGATGGTTTCATAATAGCCGAAAGCGTCATTGCCGAACAGGAAATTATTCATGGTCCCCTGGCTGCAGGCGGCCAGGCCGAAGGCTTTGAGCAGCGTGTCGGTGAGCCGCTGGCTTATTTCGGTATTGCCTCCCACTACGGCAGGGCATTTCCGCGGATCGTCATCAAAGACGGGGTGAAGCAGCGAGTTGTCCGGGAGTATAATTTCCACATGGCGCATCATGCCCTCGTTGAGCGGGATGTCCTTTTGGGTCAGTAATCTCAGCACATAAAGAATGCAGCTGTAGAGGATGGATTTATTGGCGTTCAGGTTGTGCGGATGTGCGGCTGATGTGCCCGAAAAATCGAAAATAAACGCTTCTTCCGTAAACCGGATGCAGACCTGTATGCGGTGGCCGTCGTCCAGGAATTCGGTAGCCTTCAGGTGCTTGTCGAGATAGGGGGCCATGGATTCGTTCAGGAGGGCAAAGGCTTTTTCTTTCAGCAGCGACATGTACTTCCTGACGTTGTCTGCACCGTGCAGCGCTACGAGCTCCAGCAGCTGCCGGCTCCCTTTCTGCAGGGCGGAAAGCGCAGCGATGATGTCCGCTTCATTTTCAGTATAGGACCGTGTGGGGAATTCGCCGCCTGAAAAGCAGGCCCGGATGGCGTCCCACTGCATCACCCCGTTTTTCATCAGGTACTGCGGGGCGATTACCACACCTTCTTCCGACAGGCTGGTGGCGTCCGGGGGCATGGAGCCCGGGCTTTTGCCGCCTATTTCGGCGTGATGCGCCCGGTTGACCACGTAGCCGATCAGCTGCCGGTCAGCCGTAAACACAGCCATCAAAAGAGTGACATCGGGCAGATGGGAGCCGCCGTACGCAGGGTGGTTGGTAATCACGACATCGCCAGGCCCGAGGTCGATTTTTTCCCTGACCAGCCGGGTGCAGATCCCCAGGCTTCCCAGGTGCACCGGTATGTGTGGGGCATTGACAAGCAGATCGCCTGCTGCGTCTACCAGCGCACAGGAAAAGTCCAGGCGTTCCTTCACATTGACAGAAAATGCCGTGCGCCGGAGCTGCGCGCCCATTTCTTCGGCAATACTTTTAAACCGGTTGATGTAGAGCTCGAGTTCGGTTTCCCGGGTGTGCTGCAGTTGGACGGCAGAAGATCCCGAAGGCTGGTGAACGGCTACGGCATCTTTATTTTCCTGGATCACCGCCTGCCAGCCTGCGGGAACAAAAGTGGTCGAGCTGGAATTGATCAGGATGGCCGGTCCGGCAATGGCCTCGCCGGGTTGAACGGCATCCCAGTCGAACACCGCTATATCCAGCTTCCGGCGGTCATAGGCTACGGTCTGTATGAACGAGGCCGCTGCGGCCGGGCGGCCCGTCGTGACGGCCGGGCG
This sequence comes from Telluribacter sp., assembly GCA_040394275.1. Taxonomy (GTDB): domain Bacteria; phylum Bacteroidota; class Bacteroidia; order Cytophagales; family Spirosomataceae; genus JBEBSO01. The sequence continues at coordinate 2,364 of JBEBSO010000285.1, read as the reverse complement.
GACGGTTGTCTGCGGGGGAGCTTCCGTGACCATCAGCCGGATGCTTTCCAGCTCGACGGTCTTGTCCTCCGGGTAGTACCCGAACTGCGTAATGTAGCTTTCCCGGAAAGCGGCCAGCGTGTCCCCGCCTGTATAAGGGATCTCGAGGGTGTTTTCCTGTCCGGCAAAACGGAGAAATACGGAGCAGAAGCCGGTTTCGGTTTCCGTAATGCCTTCTGCGCGTAAGGCGGCGGCGCCCCTGTCCGTCATTTCCACGACGAGCCCGGGCAGGAGGGGAGCCGCTTTTTCCCAGGGAAGGAGCAGCTGCTCGCTGATGATCCGCTGGACTCTGGCCTTACCCATCCCCCAGGCGCTGAACAGGCCGCCGTCAAAGGGAAGCACCACCGTTTCCATGCCCAGGATATCCGCCAGCTGGCAGCCGTGTAATCCGCCCGCTCCCCCGAAAACAACCAGTGCGTAGTCGCACGGATTAATTCCTTTGGCCACGGAAATGCGCCGGATGGCGTCCGCCATCTTTTCATTCGCGATCCGTTCCAGGCCGGACAGGATGTCGCCGGAGCTCAGGGTATTCCCGGTTTTTTCAAAAATCTCGTTTTTCAGCCGTGTAAGGGCGCGTTCTGCCGCTTCGTATTTGATCGGTATACCGAATTTGGACGGATCGAGCTTGCCAAGCAGGATGTTCACGTCTGTCAGCGTCAGGGGGCCTCCTACACCGTAGCAGGCAGGCCCCGGTAGGGCCCCGGCACTTTCCGGCCCCACCTGCAGGGTGTACCCGTCAAACCAGCAGATCGATCCGCCGCCGGCTGCCACAGTCTCGATGGCAAGCGAAGGATTGTGTAACTCAATGCCGTCGATCCGGGTAAGGTACTTTAATTCCGGATGACGGTCTATCCGGGCGACATCAGTGCTGGTGCCGCCCATGTCGAAGGTGATCACGCGGGGCAGCCCCAGCTTCGCCGCCAGGTCGGTGGCGGCCACCATCCCGCCTGCCGGTCCGCTGAGCAGGCTGTCCTTGGCCGGGAAATGCCTGCTGTCTACCAGACCGCCGGCGCTGGTCATGACCTTAAGCGGGTATCCGCCCAGGCTTTTCCTGATGTTTTCCAGATAGCGGGTGATAACGGGAGTCAGGTAGGCATTGACCACGGCAGTCTGGGTGCGCCTGAGATAGTGTATGGAGGAAAAAAGCCGGGACGAAAGCGAGACAAACCGGTGTCCACTTTTTTTCAGCAGCTCACCGGCCAGCTCTTCGTGAACGGGGTTCAGGTAGGAGTGCAGGAAAGACACCGCCGCAGATTCATATTTTTTCCCGGCCAGCTTCCGGGAGAGGTCTTCGGTATCGATGGCTTCGATCACCTTTCCGCCTGCATCCAGCCTTTCTTCTGCTTCAATGACCTGGTCATAAAGCAGGACCGGCTCGGGGATATGGAGCTGGAACAGGTCAGGACGCTGCTGTGTGCCGATCCGGAGCAGGTCCTTAAAGCCTTTGGAAACGATCAGGAGGGTTTTTGCTCCTTTTCGCTCCAGCAGCGCATTGGTGCCCTTGGTTGTTCCCAGGCGCATTTCCAGGGCCGGGAAGGGGTGATCCAGGCGGGTCCGGGTTACCAGGCGGGCAGCCAGGACCGGAGCTTCCTCGCCGGAGGAGATTTCGAAAGTCCGGCCCGTAAGGGTGGGCAGGTTATCTTCGATGGTGATGGTCTTGCTTTCGTAGTTGATGGAGAGCAGCCGGCTGCTTTCGCCGCCGTCCCGGATTTTGAACTGATAGCCTTCCAGCAGCGTGCTTTCGTAAGCCCAGGGTGCTTCAAACTCGTAGACGTGCGGATTGATTTTCCTGATGATATGACCGCGGAGGCCGCCCCGGCTCAGCACCTTTGCACGGTGGAAGGTGCCGTCAGGAGCCTGTGCAATACAATCGGTAAAAGTTCCTCCGGTGTCAATCCATAATTTCCACATAACTGTGTTCCGGGTATCGAAGCGCGACGTAATGAAAAAAAGAGGCCGGATGTCGGTTCCGGCCCTTTTGTCGGGTTAAGATTTGTAGGCAACAGCTTCCTGTCTCTGGTCTCCGAGCCCCTCAATGCCCAGCTCCACGATGTCACCCGGCTTCAGATAGGTAGGAGGCTTCAGGCCCATTCCCACACCGGCCGGCGTACCGGTAGAAATGACGTCGCCCGGAAGCAGCGTCATGTACTGGCTCAGGTAACTGATGAGAAAATCTACCGGGAAAATCATGTCGTTGGTATTGGAGTCCTGCAGGTTCCTGCCGTTGAGGTTGAGCCACAGGCGCAGGCTCTGGGGATCGGCAACCTCATCGCTGGTTACCAGGTACGGCCCAAGCGGTGCAAAAGTGTCACAGCTTTTTCCTTT
>JBEBSO010000284.1:0-5323 GCA_040394275.1 Telluribacter sp. | reverse complement strand
CGACAACTACGCCAATGTCTTCAACCAGGTTTTTGATAAAAAAGTATACGACGTAATCAAAGAGCAGGTGACGACCGAAGACAAAGCCGTGGATGTGGCTGAATTTGAGAGAATTGTAAAAGGGGAATAACCTGTCCCATACCGGGACACCCACCTGACTATCAACCGGATAGCCCTCTTCCTGTTTCAGCTGGGAGAGGGCTTTAATTTGTTCCGGCCCCTGACATCCGGCATCGGGGCAGATTTATCCGGTATTTCCACTATTTTTAAATCCTGGTTTCTTACCTTAACTATCTACCTGCCGCGCACCATGAACACAAAAGTAGATGTCTGTATCTCATTTTACGGGAAGCCTTACCAGGCCATCGTAACCATTAAAACCCTCATGAAATACAGCGCCGAACATATCGATAAGATTTACATCATACGCGAACGCAGGCAGCCGCACGACGACTATATCGGGATTTTTAAGATTATCGACTATTTCCGCCATGATCCGGCGATAAAGCTGGTCATCGCCTATCCCCACTATTTTCTGGGTACGGGAGCCCACGATTACGAACGGGCAAAGACAGATCAGCGGTGGAGACTGAGCATTATGCACCAGTACGCTTTTGAAAAAACAGACAAGAAATACCTTTGTCTCACCCACAACGATATGCTATACCACGGAGATATTATCGGGGAAATGCTCCGCAGGTTTTCTCAGGGGGCCGAAAACCTCGTCGGTATTGGCTCGATAGGCCAGTGCTGGAGCTGCCCGGCGGGCCCGGACTGGGGCAGGAAATGCGGCCCCACACACTTTGAAGAATTTGTTCCGGACAAGGAGCAAGCCATCGCGCTGACCACCGGATACAACACCCCGCGGCAGAGCCTGCAGCTCAAAGTCATCAGCGAGGGACGGATTCATCCATTGCCTGAATGTCGTCTTAATGAATTCTGCGCATTGATTGATGTGGATAAATACCGGAAAGAGACCATTCCCAACGGGGACATCGGCTGTTTCGGCGCAAACTGGGGTGGAATAGATACCGGCACGGTCTGGTCACACGACATGTACAATAGAGGATATACCTTCCGGCATATTACGCTGGAAGACTACGCCACCCACTCCCCGTTTGATGGCACCGGGAGCGGCACTACTGCTTATTCAAAGGCTGACCTTTACTGGAGCTCCGAACAGAAAGCATCAGAATACCTGGCGCAAAACTTCGGCCCTTTCCGTTTTTCCGCAACTGTATACCTGCGCTATGCCTGGGACACCGCTAAACGCTATGGCTGGCTTGGCCTGATTCATACCTACGGGCTCCTGAAAAAACTGGTGGGAAAATAACTTTGAGCGGCCCGGCTCAGGCCAGCTCGTCTTTCAGAAAATAGCCCGTATAGCTTCCTTTCGCGCCCGCTACTTTTTCGGGCGTACCCTGGGCGACAATCCGTCCTCCCTGGTTCCCGCCTTCCGGACCCAGGTCGATCACATGATCCGCCACCTTGATCACGTCAAGGTTGTGCTCGATAATCAGCACGGTATTGCCCTTGTCGGCCAGTTTGTTCAATACTTTGAGCAGGTGGCTGATGTCCTGGAAATGCAAACCGGTGGTGGGCTCGTCCAGGATATAGAGCGTCTTGCCCGTGTCTCTTTTGGACAGCTCTTCGGAAAGCTTCACCCGCTGGGCTTCTCCCCCCGAAAGCGTCGTCGCGTGCTGACCGAGCGTAATATAGCCCAGCCCGACATCGTACAGCGTCTGCACCTTGCGCAGGATTCTCGGCTGATTTTCGAAAAATTCCAGCGCCGTTTCAACGGTCATATCCAGGATATCGGCAACGGACTTTCCTTTGAAGCGCACCTCGAGGGTCTCCCTGTTAAACCGCTTTCCTTTGCATGTCTCGCATTCCACGTGCACATCCGGCAGAAAATCCATTTCGATTTTTTTCATCCCCGCTCCTTCGCAATCCTCACAGCGGCCTCCCTTCACGTTGAAAGAAAAACGCCCGGGCTTATACCCCCTGATCTTCGCTTCCGGAAGCTCGGCAAACAGGGTCCGGATCTCCGAAAATAAATTGGTATACGTGGCCGGGTTCGACCTGGGCGTCCGACCGATCGGTGACTGGTCCACCTCGATCACCTTGTCGATGTGCTCCAGGCCCTCTACGGACCGGTAGGCCAGCGGTTCCCTCCTTGACTTGTAAAAATGACGGTTGAGTATGGGAAAGAGCGTTTCATGGATCAGCGAAGACTTCCCGCTGCCGCTTACGCCGGTCACGCATACCATCATCCCCAGGGGAAGCTTCAGGGTAACGTTCTTCAGGTTATTCCCGGTACAGTCCCGAAGCTCCAGGAAGTGGCCGTTCCCTTTTCTCCGCCGGGAAGGAACTTCTATCTTCAGGCTGCCGTTGAGGTAGGCCGCCGTCAGCGAACCGTTTTTCAGGAATTCCCCGGGTGTGCCTTTCCCTACCACCTGGCCGCCGTGACGCCCCGCGCCCGGCCCGATATCCACGATATAGTCCGAGGCCAGCATCATGTCCTTGTCGTGCTCGACGATGAGCACGGTATTGCCCAGGTCGCGAAGGTTTTTCAGCGACTGGATGAGCTTGACGTTATCGCGCTGGTGCAGCCCGATACTGGGCTCGTCCATAATGTACAGCACGCCGGTAAGCTGCGTGCCGATCTGGGTAGCCAGCCTGATCCGCTGGGCTTCTCCTCCCGAAAGCGTCCGCAGCGCCCGGTTGAGCGTCAGGTAATCCAGCCCTACATCCAGCAGGAAGCCTATCCGCTTCCGGATCTCCTTCAGGACTTCGGCGGCAATTACACGCTGCCGGTCGTCCAGGAGCGGCTCCAGGCCACCCATCCAGACTGAAAGCGTATGGATGTCCCACGCCGCCACCTCCGAAATGTTCCTGTCCGCAAACTTAAAATGCAGCGACTCCTTCTTTAACCTCGCGCCGTTACATTCCGGGCAGGTATGCACAACCATGAAATCCCGCAGCCACTCCTGTATCTTGTCAGTCCCGGTTTCCTGCTGCCGTTTGAGGAAATTCATGATCCCGTCAAACTTGGTGTCCCATTCCGTGCCGGGGTACTTCTTGGACGGTACCGGGACCGGTTCGTCGCTGCCGAAGAGGACGACTTTCAGCGCTTCCGGGGGGAATTTCCCGATGGGAGTGCTCAGGTTGATCTTATAGGCTTTCAGGATAACCTCCAGCTGCTTAAAAATCCAGGCGTCGCGGTACTCGCCCAGCGGGGCGATCCCACCCCTGCTGATGCTCAGCGAACGGTCCGGGATAACGGCTTCCTCCGTAATCTCTTCCACGACGCCTATCCCCTGGCAAACCGGGCACCACCCGTAGGGGGAATTGAAAGAAAAGCTGTTGGGCGCGGGCTCCTCGTAGGAGATGCCTGACTCCGGATCCATGAGGTTCTGGGAAAAATACTGTACCTCTCCCCGGTCGTCCAGCACCATCATCGCTCCTTTCCCCTGCCTGAGGGCCGTGCCGACAGACTGGCTGAGCCGGTATCTTTCGCCCGGATCAGGTATGACGCGGTCGATCACGATCTCTACGTCGTGTACCTTGTACCTGTCCAGCTGCATTTTGGGCGTAATGTCCAGCACTTCCCCGTCTACCCGCACCTTGGCAAATCCCAGCCGTGCAATCTGGACAAAAAGCTCACGGTAGTGCCCCTTCCGACCTTTCACGACAGGAGCGAGCAGCGTCGTTTTCTTTCCCCTGTGCTGCGACAGCAGCTGGTCTACGATCTGGTCCTGCGACTGCTTGGTCATTTTTCGGCCCGTTACATAAGAAAAGGCCTCCCCCGCCCTTGCATACAGCAGCCGGAGGAAATCATAAATTTCCGTGACCGTTCCCACGGTAGACCGGGGATTGCGGGAAGTCGTCTTCTGCTCGATGCTGATAACGGGCGACAAACCCGTGATCTTATCCACATCCGGGCGCTCCATCTCGCCGATAAAGCCCCTCGCATAAGCGGAAAAGCTCTCCATGTAGCGTCGCTGTCCCTCCGCATAGATGGTATCGAAGGCCAGGGAAGATTTGCCGCTTCCGCTGATTCCCGTCACGACCACCAGCTTGTTGCGCGGGATGGCCACATCTATGTTTTTCAGGTTATGTTCACGGGCGCCCTGCACCTCGATCTGGTCGTGGCCCGTCAGGTCAATGTCATTCAAAACTGCCAATCTAGAAACGAATAAGTGGTAAAAAGCGAAGGTAAGTGTTTACGGCTAATTAACGATGAAACCGCCGGACAGGTTCAGTTCCGGAGCCAGATTTTCACCGGCGAAGGCCGGGGAAACAGGTGGTCTGCGTCCGGGGCGGAGGATGTTCCGGCATTATGAAGTATATTGCAAAAAGAACCCGGCCAACAGCTATGACAGCGCATATTTTCGTATACGGCACCCTGATGAGCGGCTTCGGCAATGCCTACAGCAGGCAGCTGGCGGCGCAGGGTCAGCTCCTGGGACCCGGCACCATCCCCGGCCTGCTGTACCGGGTAGAATGGTACCCGGGCGCCGTCTATCTCCCGGGAGAAGATTCACGGGTACACGGAGAGGTCGTCCGGCTTTTTTCTCCCCCGGAAATGCTGCCGTTTCTGGATGAATACGAAGAGCTGAACCCCGACGAAAGCAAAAGTTTATATATTCGCCGTCCGGTCCCTGTCAGGCTGGACTCCGGCGGGACGCTCACCTGCTGGACCTACCTTTACAACCGGCCCGTACAGGACCTGGAACTGATCAGATCAGGAGATTTCAGAACATGTCGTCACATCACATCGTAAAAGACAAGCAGGAACCGGCACTCATCATTGCAAACGGGGAAAGCTGCAGCGCCGAGCTTCTCGGGCAGCTGCTGGAGTGGAGCCCGTATATCATCGTGCTCGACAACGCGATATACCGGGTACTGGACCTGGGCATCAAAGTGGATACCTGGATGGGGGATTTTGACCAGGGTCATGATTTTGAAGCCATCCGGGAGCAACAATACCCCCTGGAGATCCTCCACACTCCGGACGTCGTCAACACAGACCTGGACAAGGCCATCCTGCACCTGATCGAGAAAGGCTACCCGGCCGCCAACATTGTTTGGGCCACGGGGCGCCGTGCAGACCATACCATCACCAACCTGACCAACCTGGTCAGGCACAAACACCGGATCCGGCTGGTGCTCCTGGATGATTATTCGAGGGTGTTCCCGTTGGTAGACCGCTTCGAAAAATGGTATGCAGCCGGCACGCCCCTGTCGCTGATCCCGGTAGGTAAAGTATCCGGAATTGTCACTTCCGGCCTCAAATACAACCTTTATAATGAAGAGCTGG
>JBEBSO010000283.1:0-5353 GCA_040394275.1 Telluribacter sp. | reverse complement strand
GCATATTCTGGCCAGGCAAACCGGGCAAACCGTTCCGTCAGCAGTGCAGGGATCTTCTGACACCCCTCCCCGGAAAAATGACACACTCAAGGCACCGGCAAACCCGCCCTCCGAAGAAGGAGGCAAACGCAAAAGAACCCGTATAATAAAGGGCGGATCGGGCCCGGAACCTTCCCTTTCCTTCACGCCTCCCTCCGGAGAACAGGCCGCAGCAGCGGAAAAAGCACCTGTCGCAGCAGCGGCCGGGCAGCCTGCAGGGAAAGTAAAAGCGAAGAACGCAGACCGCAGGAAAGACCAGCCTGCCGCGGTGGCAGACGATATCTTTATCGAAGACGAGCTTTCGCCGGAAGCTGCGGCGGTATTCGACGAGGTAGACAATGAATTTGATCTCTACTCAGAAGACCTTGAGATCGAAATCCCCGAAGCCGATCCCGACGAGATCATGGAAAAGTCGCTGATCGCTGAAGAATCCCTCAAAGCCTCGGCTCCCGTTCCCCAGCTGCGCAACCCGGAAGGACAGCGTGCCGGTACCGGCTCAAAAGAGGATTACGGGCAAAAGATCAAGCGCAGCTTCAACAATTACGTAAAAGAATTTGACGGGCTGATCGTCAATGAAGGGGTACTGGAAATCATGCAGGACGGAGGATACGGCTTCCTTCGCTCCGCAGACTACAACTACCTGGCCAGCCCCGACGATATATATGTATCTCCCTCACAGATCAAACTGTTCGGGCTTAAAACCGGTGATACCGTCAAAGGGCAGATCCGTCCGCCCAAAGAAGGGGAAAAATACTTTGCCCTGCTCCGTGTAGAGACGGTCAACGGCAAGACTACCGAGGAAATCAGGGACAGGATTCCGTTTGAATACCTGACGCCCCTCTTCCCCGAGGAGAGGCTGAACCTGAGCACAAAGCCCGACCAGTATTCCACCCGGGTGCTCGATCTTTTCGCCCCTATCGGAAAAGGGCAGCGCGGGATGATCGTGGCGCAGCCTAAGACCGGGAAGACGGTACTGCTGAAGGAGGTCGCCAACGCCATCACGCGCAACCACCCGGAAGTTTTCCTGATCATTCTCCTGATCGACGAAAGACCTGAAGAGGTGACCGACATGCAGCGCAGCGTCCGCGCGGAAGTCATCTCTTCCACATTCGACGAACAGGCGGACCGCCATGTAAAAGTAGCCAGCATTGTGCTTGAAAAAGCGAAAAGAATGGTGGAATGCGGTCACGACGTGGTGATCCTGCTCGATTCGATTACCCGGCTTGCCCGCGCCTACAATACCGTAGTGCCTTCTTCAGGTAAAATCCTGTCCGGGGGGGTCGACGCCAACGCGCTGCACAAGCCGAAACGTTTCTTCGGTGCGGCCAGGAACGTGGAAAACGGCGGCTCGCTTACGATTATCGCCACGGCCCTGATCGAAACCGGCTCCAAGATGGACGAGGTTATCTTCGAAGAATTTAAAGGTACGGGCAACATGGAGCTCCAGCTGGATCGCAAGCTGTCCAACAAACGTGTGTTCCCGGCTATCGATGTGATGACGTCCGGTACCAGACGGGAAGACCTGCTGCTTGACAAGGAAACGCTTCAGAAAGTATGGATCCTCAGGAAGCACATGTCGGATATGAACCCGCTCGAGGCGATGGATTTCCTCCTGCTGAATATGCGCGGTACCCGCAACAACGAAGAATTTCTTATCTCGATGAACAGATAAGCTCCGGATGGAATTTGAAAAAGGGGCGGGATGTCATTACAACGGCATCCCGCCCTTTTTTTGCGGCCGCGAAAGCCATGCCGGTCAAAGCGGGACGCCAGCGTCCGCAGCCCTCAGTCACAGGAAATGCTCAAACCGTCATAAGCCAGCCGGATGTGCGGCGGCAGGTCCTTTTCTACCTCGCCGTGCCGGCCCAGCCGGTGGCTGATGTGCGTAAAATAAGCCTGCGGCACTTTCAGCTGCTCGATCAGCGCGATGGCCTGGGACAATGTAAAATGAGAAATATGCGCTTCCCGCTGGAGCGCATTCAGCACCACCACCTGCGACCCCTCGATCTTTTCCATCTCTTCTCCCGGGATAAAGTTCGCATCCGTTATATACGTAAAGCCGCCGATCCGGAAGCCCAGCACCGGAAGCCGGTGATGCATGACCCCGATCGGGACCACGCGGATCCCTTCCACCTCCAGGGGATTCAGATCAATCGGGAAAGTTTTGAGACGGGGCACCCCGGGGTACCTGACCTCCGAGAATGCGTAATAGAACTCTTCACGAATCCGGCCCAGCGTCTGGCTGCTGCCATAAAGCGGGATATCCGCCTGCTGCCGGAAATTATAAGCCCGGACATCGTCCAGGCCGGCAATGTGATCCTTATGCGCATGGGTAAACAACACGGCATCCAGCCGGCGGACCCGCTCCCTCAGCATCTGCTGCCGGAAATCCGGGCCGGTATCGATCACCAGTGACTTACCTCCGCTCTCCACCAGCACAGACGATCTCAGCCGCTTGTCCCGGAAGTCAAGAGATGTGCAAACGGCACAATCACAGGCAATAACCGGAACTCCCTGTGACGTGCCGCTTCCTAAAAAGGTGATTTTCATCCAAAATTATTGCGTCAGCTGCGCTACGATCTCAACAAGCCGGTCGAAGTTCAGCGGCTTCATCAGCGCATCATTGAAACCTGCGGCTGTAAAGTCCTCATCTGTATAATTCCTGGCATTACCTGTGATGGCAACAATCGGGGTTTTGGACTTCCGGGGATCGGCCAGGGCACGGATCTGCTTTGCACATTCCATACCGTCCATCACAGGCATATTGATATCCAGAAGAATGATGTCAAAATCTTCTTTTTCCAACAAATGCAATACCTGCTCTCCATTCTTCACTGCCGTAATTTCATAATGCTGAAACTCGAGAATCTTTCGTGCCAGATTTTGAATAACCGAGCTGTCCTCAGCAATAAGTACTTTTTTTGTATAAGACATGTTGACCAGTGGGGTTAAATTATCAGGGTGAATTTAGGGATAAAATAAACAAATTCACAAAAACGCGGTTCTTTTTCGGAAAAGAAAAAGCGGTCGAATGTCACAGTAATTGCCTATCTTTCCTGTACGAATCCGGAATTACCCGGCGGGGCCGGCTGCTTCTCCCGCAGCCTGAAATATTACCTTATGAAGGAAAGAATAACCGTTCTTCTGACGATTTTCATATTTGCATACGGCTTGTCCCTGTCCGCCCAGCACCTGGAAGATGAAATCGCGCAATTCCGGCAAAACCAGGTCACGGAGCTATTCGAATCCGCGAAGCCGCCCCTGAAAAAAGACGAGATCCGGTTCCTGAGCTACTTCGCCCCCGACGGGAAGTACCGGCTCGAAGCCGCCTTCCGGCCCGAAGAAAATGCCAGGCCCTTCCTGATGACCACCAGCACCGGTTCGGCCAGCGAATACGTAAAATACGGGACCGTCACTTTTTACCTGGACGGCCACCCTCACCGGCTCGCCGTCTACAGGAGCCTGACGCTTCCCCGGATCGGGAAATACAGGGACTACCTTTTTGTTCCTTTCAGGGACAAAACCAACGGGAAAGAAACCTACGGGGGAGGAAGGTACCTCGACCTCCGGGCCGGCGACATCCGCAACGGGACTGTTGTCCTGGACTTTAACAAAGCCTACAATCCCTATTGCGCCTACAGCCCGGCTTTCAGCTGCCCGATCCCCCCTTCAGAAAACCGGCTGAAGGCCCGCATCGAGGCCGGGGAAAAAATTTTCAAAAGAAAATAGCCGGGCAGCCGGCTGCCGTCCCGGGCGCTGTACCGGTCCGGAGACTATCGCCGGCCAACAGAACTTTTATCTTGAAAATTGCCTTCTAAAAACGTAGCTTTGACAATCGCTCCCTCCTCCCGCTCTGAAAGTCTAAATTCTCAAATTGGTTAAGTCAACATGTCACAAGTAAACAATCTACCTGAACCGTTACTTATTGAAGATCCGCTTCGCTTCGTACTGTTCCCGATCAAGCATTCCGATATATGGGAAATGTATAAGCGCCATGAGGCCTCCTTCTGGACCGCCGAAGAAATAGATCTTTCCCAGGATCTCAAGGACTGGGAAAACCTGACGGACAACGAAAGGCATTTTATCGCCCATGTACTTGCTTTTTTTGCAGCCTCCGACGGTATTGTCAATGAAAACCTGGCGGTAAATTTCCTGAGTGAGGTACAGTATGCCGAAGCCAAGTGTTTTTACGGGTTTCAGATCGCGATGGAAAACATCCATTCCGAGACCTATTCCCTCCTGATCGATACGTATATTAAGGATCCCACCGAAAAAGACAAGATGCTCCGCGCCATCGAAACCATACCGTGTATCCAGAAAAAAGCGGAATGGGCCCTGAAATGGATCAACAGCCCCAATTTTGCGGAAAGGATCATCGCATTCGCAGCCGTGGAGGGGATCTTTTTCTCCGGTTCCTTCTGCTCGATTTTCTGGCTGAAAAAACGCGGGCTTATGCCGGGCCTTTCCTTCTCCAACGAGCTGATCTCGCGTGACGAAGGCCTGCATTGTGAATTCGCCTGCCTCCTCTTCACCAAACACCTGGTCAACAAGGTTTCGGAAGAGCGGGTGAAGGAAATTATCCTCGACGCGGTGACCATAGAGAAGGAATTTATTACCGAAGCGCTGCCGGCCTCGCTCATCGGGATGAACTCCGACCTCATGAAGCAATATATCGAATACGTTGCGGATTTCTGGCTGGAAAGGCTGGGCTGCGGCAAGGTCTTCGGATCTGCCAACCCGTTTGATTTCATGGAGCTGATCTCCCTGCCGGGCAAAACCAATTTCTTTGAAAAACGTGTCGGCGAATACCAGAAAGCGGGAGTAATGAACAATATGAAGGAAAAAGATACGCAAAGGATTTCCTTCGACCAGGACTTCTGAGGCTATTCCGTGCCGGCGGGGTACGGTTCCTGAAAAAGCCCGTGCTCCGCCGATATTTCATCGATCACCTCCCGGACCAGTTCTCCTTCGTATCCCTTTCCCCCCGCATAACGGGCCAGCCGGGCCCGCAGCCTGAACGGGTCCTCCCCGCGAAGCGTCTCTTTCTTCTTGAGCAGCAGCTTTTTCAAGGCCTCCCGGTAGTCTTCTCCGGCAATCTCTTCGACAGCCTTTTCTATATTGTAATCGGAAAGCCCCCGTCTTTTCAGCTCCTGCACGATCTTCTGCTTTCCCCAGTTCTTCTGACGGAATTTACCACCGGAAAACGTTCGGGCAAACCGCTCCTCGCTCAGGTCATACTGCGTGATCAGCCCGGCGATGATCTCCTCCGCAGGATCGCCCGTCACACCGCACTTCTGCTCCAGAAACGTCCTGA
>JBEBSO010000282.1:0-5361 GCA_040394275.1 Telluribacter sp. | reverse complement strand
CGAATGACCGGAGCATCCAGGTATTCTTCTCTTTAAACTGCATGAAACGGTTGACCATATCATTGGTGCCGTCGTCCCCGGCCTGGTCTGTTGCTTCGAGTAGCTTGCGTTCCATTTCAATAAGACGGCTCATGTCAGCCAGGATGGCCTCGACCATTTCCAGGTCCTTCATCCCGATGGTATTGATCTCCTTCAGATCCGATTCCTTGATGTAGTCGGCAAAGCGGCTGTGCGGAGGTTTGCCGAGGGTCAGCAGGCGTTCGGCGATTTCATCGATGGTCTGCTGGGCATTGGTGTACAACTCTTCAAATTTTACATGCAGCGTGAAAAAATTCTGACCTTTGACGTTCCAGTGACAACCTCTGAGCTTCTGGTAGTGAATGTGATAATTTGCCAGGTAATCGTTCAGCATCTCTGCAACGGGGCGGATTTCTTTTTCCTTGAGGCTTATTTCGTTTGTGTCCATGACTGTTTTGATTTAGTGTTGAATGTGAATATACAAAAAATTGACAGTGTTGCTAACCTGGGGGGAAATAAAAAGAGTTATTTGCTGCTACCCTATTTTTAATGTAGAGCCCGGTGTGTTTTAAAGTCCTACCGGATTAGTGTGACCGCCCCGATTTTACCGCTGGTCCGGCCGTCTTTCTGATCAAAAGTGACCCGGTAAGTATATACGCCAGCGTGGGCGGGCATTCCCTTGACGGTTCCGTCCCAACCGAAGGCCGGGTCGGAGGCAGCGAAGTCGGACTGGTGAAAAATCACTTCCCCCCAGCGGTTGTAGATGGTAAAGCTCCGGATCCGGTTTACGCAGCTGGTCCCGAAAATGTAGAAAACGTCATTGATCCCGTTGCGGTCGGGCGAAAATGCATCCGGTGCATTGATCCCGCAGGGTACCACCCGGATGCTGACTCTCCCCGACTCGTGACAAGCCTGGTAGGTATTGGTAATATCAAGAGAATAGGTGGACGACCGGAGCGGCTTGGCCCAGGGCAGGGGGCAGTCGTAGCAGGAAAGACCCGGGGTGTTCCTCCATTGATAAATGTAGTTGCCGTCCGGCTCCAGGTAGCTTTGCAGCTGCACGCTGTCTCCCTCGGTAATGGTAAGATCGGACAGGAGCTCAAACTTGAACTGGTCGACATAGAGGTGGGTCGTTACGATGCTGTCGCAATAGGGGAAACGGTTAATGACCCGGACATAGCTCCCTGTGGTGGCGTAGGCCGTATCGCCGACGGTCACTTTCTCGCCCTGGCAGATAGAGAGGGTCTGCTCGTGATGGGCCACGGTGCTTACGGTCAGGTGCAGCGTGACGGTGCTGTCGCATACGCTGCTTTCGGCTATCTTATTGACATATGTACCTGAGGTCCGGTAAACCTGGTTGCCCACGGCAAACTCTTCCCCTTCACAGATCACCCGGTTCAGCGTAACCTCCGATTTCTTAAACTGGATTTTAAAGCTGTTCCGGAAAACACAGGAAGCGTCGAGGCTGGCCAGGGGGGTGAGCGAAACATCGTAGCTGTCGCCGACTACGGCATTGACGCGGATGTTTTGGGTGGTTTCACCGGTGTTCCACAGGTACGAGCCGAAGCCGGAAGGCGCGTTCAGCGTGAGCTTTCCGTCTGTGTCCGGGCAGGAGGAAATGGTATGAAGTTCGGATTTGGAGCATTGTGCGTCAAAATAAGCGTACCCGAAATGCGCCCGCCCCGTGCAGTCGTGGGAGGTAACCACCACCGTGATCTCCTCTCCGATATAATTCCGGAGATCGATGGCGCCGGTGGTCCAGTTGCGGTACTGGATGTCGCCCTGGGATTTAAACCCGTTGACGGTGCTTTGATCCTGCAGCTGGATGTCGTAATAGCTGCAGGCGAGCGAGTTTCCCCTGCTGTCGTAGATCTGGATATTGAATCCAGGCTTTTCGTAAGGCTGGTGGATCTGCCGCTGATCGCTTGTGTTTTGAAGCACCACGGCAAACTTGTATTGAAAAAGATCGTTATCGGCAGTGACCCTGAAAGAAGTTTTGATCCGGGCGAAATTCGGTCCGGGCAAGAGGTTGCCTATACGGATGGAATAGTTGCTGCCCGGGGCGGTGACGGGGATTGCCTCGTCGGTAATGTAGGGATCGTTGCCGTCCGACGCACGGGTGATCAGGTGCTGCCCGTCGACGGTCCCGATGGTTTCGTTGTTGTATACGATCTTTTGGTTGGCGTGGGTGACGGTGCCGTAGCTCAGGGTCCAGCCGCTGAAAGTGCCGTTTTCAAACCCTATGTTGTTGCAGTTGGAAGCCTGGGAGAACAGGTCCCGAAAAAGCAGCAGCATCAGAAAACAAAGAAGTAAACGTCGTTTCATCATAGAAATGTATGGGGTACATGATCTACATAGGTACGTTTAAATATCCGGGATCGTTGCGAACACTTTGCGGAAGTAATTTACATATAAAAAAAGGAATAATTCCCGGGACCTGTAAAATAATATAGCGTGATTTGCACATATTTAAATTAATCTTCGTATGAAGGCTTCCGGCAGTAAAAAATATCTTATGGGGCAGGCAGCAGGCAGGAGTTTGAGGAATGTGTTGTTTATTTCAGTAATGTGGATGGCCGGCTGCCAGGCAGGAAAAAGAGAGGGGGACGGTAAGGGAAACACCGCAGGCGTTGCCGTGCCGGATACAGGTAATATGGTTTGGATACCGGGAGGGTCTTTTCTGATGGGGGATGATGAATTTGAGGATGCCAGGCCTGTTCACAGGGTATCGCTCAGGGGCTTCTGGATGGACCGGCACGAAGTGACAAACGAGGAATTCGCCCGCTTCGTGGAGGCGACAGGATATATCACTGTGGCGGAGCGACCGCTCCATCCGGCCGATTTTCCGGGTGTGCCGGCTGAGGAGCTGGTACCTGGCTCAGCAGTTTTTACGCCGCCACCGGGAGAAGTGCCGCTGGACAATCCCCTGCAATGGTGGCAGTATGTAGCAGGCGCATCATGGAAACATCCTGAAGGGAAGAAAAGCGACCTGAACGGTCGTGGGAATTATCCCGTCGTGCATGTCTGTCATGAGGATGCGCAGGCCTATGCGCGTTGGGCCGGTAAGCGGCTGCCGACCGAAGCGGAATGGGAGTACGCAGCGCGGGGCGGACGGGAAAGCCGGAAATACTACTGGGGGGATGAGCTCAAACCCGGCGGAAAATGGGTGGCCAATATCTTCCAGGGACGGTTTCCGCACCAAAACCTGCAGGAAGACGGCTACCTCTCCCGGGCGCCTGTGATGTCTTTTCCGCCCAATCCTTACGGGTTATATGACATGGAAGGGAATGTCTGGGAATGGTGCAGTGATCTGTACCGGCCGGACTATTATAGAAGCAGCCCGTCCGAAAACCCCACCGGGCCGTCCGACAGCTTCGATCCGTATGAGCCGGGCGTGGTCAAATACGTTCCGCGCGGAGGATCTTTTTTGTGCAGTGACCAATATTGCATCCGCTACCGGGCAGGCAGCCGGGGCAACGGAGAGCCGGGAAGCGGCGGAAGCAACCTCGGGTTCCGGTGCGTGGCCGATGTGGCTCGCCCCGTCAGATAAAAAGAAAGAGACTGAAAGCCATGACGATCATGCCTGCCACGATCCCCCAAATGGACAGGTGGTGTTCACCGTATTTTTCGGCGGTCGGAAGCAGCTCGTCCAGGGAAATAAATATCATAATGCCCGATACCGAGGCAAGCACCAGGCCATTGATCGTGGGCGACCAGAAAGGCATCAGGAACAGGTAGCCGATCAGCGCCCCGAAAGGTTCCGACAGCCCTGACAGGAAAGAAAACCAGAAAGCCGTCCGGCGTTTGCCGGTCGAATGATAGATGGGTACCGCTACGGCGATGCCCTCCGGTATATTGTGGATGGCGATGGCCAGCGTGATCGGGATGGCTACTTCCAGGCTTCCGAGCGCAGAGGCGAAGGTGGCGAGCCCTTCCGGGAAATTGTGAATGGCGATGGATAGCGCTACCATGAGTCCCACTCTTCTCAGCTTGCCCCTTTTCCAGTCCATTTCCTCCACGCCGTGCACTTCATGGGGATTGCTGGAATGAGGAATCAGCAGGTCAATGACGGCGATCAGGCCCATGCCTCCGAACAAAGCCAGCAGCATGTACAGCGTACCGTATTTGAGCCCATGGTAGTCCCGGAGTGCGATAAGCGCCTGAGGCAGCATTTCCATAAAGGATACATACAGCATTACGCCGGCTGAAAAGCCCAGCGATACGCAAAGAAACTTGGTATTGGTCCGCTTGGCCGTCAGGGCGATCGCGCTGCCGATCCCGGTGGAGAGCCCGGCGATCAGCGTCAGGCCGAACGCCAGCATTACGGTATGGTGGTCTGGTGTCGTCATTTTTATATGCAGCAGAATAATATTTAGTGCATAGGTATAAATAAAAATTTAGACTACCCAAAATTAAGAAATTTATTTGAAATTTTTTGACCGGTGCGGAAAACCAGCCCGGGAAAGAAGCGGTACAAAACTGGTGGCGGAAACGGAAAAGCGAGGAAAGCGTGCCGATGAAGGCTGGATTTTGTTTTCGGGTGCAGGTGAGGCCTCGCCTGCACCCAAAAATGATTTATTACCGGTGGTTACCGGGCGGTAACCCTCAGGATGCCCCGCATGACCTGGTAATGCCCGGGATAGGTACACAGGAAGGGGTAGAGGCCCGGCTTGCCGGGCGCTTCGAAGTAGATGGTTTCCTCCGACATGGGCTGCAGCAGCCGGGTGTGGAACAATACATCGTCGGAGGCCGGGACAAAGTAGCTTCTTTCGGCGCCCAGCCCCATCCCGGCCGCGGCTTCCCCGATTTTATCGGCGGTACCGGGCTTTACAACCACCACGTTATGCAGCATGTCGTCGTCGTTGACAAAAGTCAGCCTGATCTTGCTTCCTGCTGCCACGGTGATGGTCTCCGTATCGTATTTCAGCCCTGGTTTGGTTTTGAGTGTCAGGGCCTGCACCTGGCTTCCCGTCCAGCTGACCGGGCTGGTATTCACGTTCTTGCCGGTACTCCCTGCGGCGGACGTGCCGGGTACAGGGGCTGTTTCCCCGGGAACGTGCCGGTGCGCCGGTGCGGCGCTTACCCGGTTGGCGCTGGTGATGGTGAGCTTCTTTCCGTCCGGCAGCCTGTTGAGCGTATAATAGCCGGTGGAATGCAGGAGCAGCTTCTTATCTTCCGAATAGACGCCTTCCGCATTGATCTCGTGGATGTATCCGAGCTTGAGGCTGTCGGTCACGAGCCTTACCTTTCTGCCGTCGGTCGAAACCTCGATGGCACGGATCGGGCAATTGCCCTGGTTGATGACCGGGCTGCCGTAGTTGTGGTGGTATTGATAGGTGAAAT
>JBEBSO010000281.1:0-5411 GCA_040394275.1 Telluribacter sp. | reverse complement strand
CGTCTGACTTCCATTTTTCCCTGTAGCGACCGGTTACCCGTTTCCATGCCGTAACGCGATTACAAAAGGGGGGGCTGCATGAATGCAGCCCCCCCTTTTGTAATCGCTGTGAGAAACACTCACTTCGACACCAGGCCGGCCAGTTCTGCCGCGCCGAGCGCCCGGTTATACAGCCTGACTTCCCTCATCCGGCCATTAAAGTAGTCTCCCTGTCCGAACCCGATTTTCAGCGGGGCGCTGCTGTTCAGGTCAAAAGTCATGGACGACGGAACAACGGCCTCGTTGACAAGCTTCCCGTTAACATAGATTCGAAGCCTGTCCCCGCTTTTCGTAGCTGCCACGTGCTGCCAGCCGGGCGCAACGGCCTCCTTCGACACCACCGACTTGCCGGCCTCAAAAGCAAAGACCTTACCGGACGGCAGCGTCGTACAAAATGCTTTGCCCCCGTGTTCTCCCATGCTCCAGGCCCTCCGGTATTTGACGTCGGGGGTTCTGTCGAGCTGGTCCATCCTTGTCCAGGTCGTATCCCCGTCATAGGTATAGACTTCCGACAAAGGCAGGGTCCCGGCTAGCAGCCGCCCGTTGTGTACGACCATTCCCATTACCTCAAGCTCCGTACCCAGGCGCCCGACGTCTTTCCAACTGTTGATTCCCTCAAACCGGAATACCCTTCCGCTCGGCCAGGTCGCTACATATAGCCCGCCCTGGTACACGGCAAATGCATAGGTTTGTGTATTGTCTCCGACAGTCCCGCAGTCCACCCAGGTGTTGCCGTCGTACCGGTATACATTGGCATGGTCCCAGCTGGTCGCGTAGAGAAAGCCGTCATATACTGCCATATTTACTACCCGCTTATCGCCCGGAACGGCACATTTCACCCAGTTCTTGCCGCCTTCATACCTGTAGAAAGCTGCCGGGGCATACATCGAGCTGGCATAGAGCTTCCCGTTGTAGACGATCATCCCCCCTATCGTTTCCACGCCGGGCAGCTGTCCGCAATCCTCCCAGCGGTTGGGAGCTATATAGCGAAAAACCCGCCCTCCGGGCGTCGTATTATCGGCCTCAGGCAGCGATGATCCGCGCACCCGGTAGTTGCCTGTACCAGCATATAGCTGTCCGTCGAGCACGGCCAGCCCCACGACACTGTTGGAACGGTCCGGTGCACCGCAGTTGACCCAGTTGTTCTTTCCGGCGAGGCGGTAGACCCTGCCTGATTCCTTTGCACCTACTTCGCAGGTACCTGCATACAGCTCTCCTTTGTACTCCGCCGTGCCAAAGGCCAGCAGCGCGTTGCCGGGCTTGCCGTAATCGATCCAGCCGGAGGAATGGTTGTCGTCTATCCCGAAACTCAGCTGCCTGAAGTTGGCGTGGCTGGTAATCGCGGCGTTGTCGACCAGCCGCAGATGAAAGCCTTTCCGGGTAGACGGATCGTACTGGCTGATGATATCGCCGGGCACATCTGTCAGTGCTTTGTCCGTATAGATCCAGGCCGCCACGCTGAAGTCGCCGCTGCCCAGCTGCGTCTTGGCGGAAGCCGGGACCTCCAGCCAGGCGCCCCTGCCGTCGAATCCTGCCGCCTTCGACTTCGCTCCCCGGGCATCCGCCACGCTCAAATCCAGCTTGCCGTGCATTTTGGTGGAGAGGTTATTCCCGGATTTGTCACCGATGTCTCCGCCGGACAACTTCCAGTGGCCGATCAGCCCCCGCTCGGCGGCCGGTCCGTCCGAAGCCTGCCGCAACGCCTGAAAAAGAAAACCGCACATGACGACGATGGTCCCTGCCGCCAGGTTTTTAATAAAATAGGATGATTTCATTTGTTTATTTTTTTATTGATGTTTAAGGTCACATGGAATTCGCCGGAACAATCATCCGCGGATTACATGCATATGGCTTTTTTAATTATTCAGTTGTCACCTGCGCCTGAACTGTTACCTGCGCTCAAAAATGGTATAGCCGGGTACACCGTCGTGTATGCTGCGGGGAAATGCCAGGAACCGTACCTGTCCTTCCTCCAGCCGGAAACCCGGATCTTCATCCAGCTCCACCCAGGCGCCGCTTACGGCGGCGACCCGGTAGTAGCGCGATCCGCCGTCCGGGAGGTCCAGCCGCATGTACTCCGCCCGGGGCGCCTTACCGCTCAGTCGCAACCGCCACTTTCCGTGCTCCTGCCTGACCTCCTTCACAAGCCCGGAATGAGGCTTCCCCGAATCGTATCCCCACCCCCCTCCGGATTTCACCAGGAATCTTCCCTCTTGCACCGAAACCCGGTCTTCCTTCAGCCGGCCGTCCAGCCGGTAGCGGACAACCAGGTCTTCTCCATCGGCATGCACCGATTCTATCCAGGGCTTTCCCCGGAAAGGCTCATGAACAGCCACGAACGACGTGGGGCCGCCCGAATGCCGCTGCATGATCCCATGGCGCATAAAATCATCCAGGCGGTTGTCGTTTTCACGGGCCGGACGTACGGAGGGAGAACGGAACCTGAAGACCTGCGTATTTTCAGGAGCAAAGTTGTGGACCCTCAGGCCGAGGTCACCTCCGTCGTATTTCCATGTAGCCGTCCAGTAACCGGAAAAAGGAGCGGTGCCGACATCACGCAGGAATAAATAGGGGTGATGCTTCCGGGGATCGGTCTGGTACTGCGTCGCCGGCAGCTCGCGTCCTCCCCATGCGGGCACCATATCCGGGACAGGCTGATGCAGGGCGATGCTCGTTTCCAACGTACCTTCCTGCTCGCACATGCCGTGAAGAAACCAATCGTGATCACGCCCTCCTTCCACGTCGAACCGGTCCACGATATAGTCATACCCGGGAGCAACACGAACCATCACCAGCCGTCGCCGGTACGTCCGGGCGGCCGCGTAGGCAGGCGATGCATCCAGGTCTGCGACCTTGACCCGCGGATCGGTATCGTCATAGAACCGGAGTTGCCCCGTAACAGGCTTCCGGTCCGTGCCTGCGTCCTGCGCCTGCTGATCGATCACCACGGTATTATGAGAGGCTGTGGTCAGCGCCCAGCTCTTATAGCGGGTGTGGGTGTAACCGATATCGGGAAGCAGCTCACGACCCAGCGCAAACAGGATGACAGATCCGTTGTCCGCATGTGCATGGCCGTAGTTCCCGCTCCAGTTGATATTCAGCATCACCTGGTTTTCTCCCTCACCGGTTCCCAGCGCAGCATTGCCGAGTGCGGGCCACAGGCGGGACACAGTACGTGTCGAAGCGGAGATAACCTGGTCGGAAGCCCAGGTGTCGTTGAGCGGAAGCGCCTTACCTGTCGGCAATACGGCGTCACGGCTTACTTCGAGGGCTTTTTTATACAGGGGTACTCCCTGCGTCAGGTCGATATTTTCGAATCTTTCGCCATTTTTCCCTTTCCAGGCCGGCGGGTCCGAGTACCCTTTCAGGACCTCGTTCACCGACTTCAGGCCTTCGATGGTCTGGTTATGGTAGGAAGTGGCGCCCTCCTTCCACCAACCGTCCGCAAAAAAGCCCCTGGCTACCAGCTCCCGGAAACGGCCTACCCCGTCGTGTACCATCCCGGGATCTCCCAGCACCCTGCCGAGACGGATGATGTCCCTGTACTTCACCGGTCCCATGTTGGAGTAGTCCTCAGGATGCGCCACTGCAAACCGGTGTCCCAGGCGCAGCAAATCGTTCTCGATGCGCCGGGCGGTATGCTCGCCGGTTATACTGTCCATACGCGTCCAGTCGTACCCGGACTTCAGCAAATCGTACACCGTGATCATATAGGTCGGTATATCCATATATGCCCACCAGCTCCATTTTGCCCCCCGGTGGTCAGACAATCCCCGGTAGGGATATGTCTGGTCGGCCGGGAAAAACCGCTTGGGTTGGTTGGGAAAATCGTAGCGGACCGCGTAGCCGGGAAAGACCTGCGCAAAACGGCCTGCGATCACTGCCGCGCGGTCGCCATAGGCATTGTCCCCGGTAAGATACCACAGCTTCGCCAGGTTTTCTCCCATTTTGTTGATCCACAGCCAACGGTCATACCAGGCATGGGCTTCATAAAAATACTGCCTTCCTTCAGGGCTTTCATGGTACCGGTACACCTGACGCGCACCTCCCGGTGCGATAATGACGTGCTCCCGGTTGTTGGGGAACTTTTCATTGGGAAAAGTCATCCGGCAAAAGTTGCAGGTCACCTCATCCCCTGTACCCGGCTTCCAGCTGAGCACCCCGGCCTCCTCCGCACCGCCGTTGCAGTTGGGACAGCCGATGAAAAAGAACCCCGAGGCAGCCGGCACGAGATCCGCTACTTCGCTGACGCTCCGGCTCACCAGGGGCGCCACCGATTTCAGGAGCGCTTCCCGTTCCCCGGCCGGAGGAGGATAGACAGGTGGCGTGGACTGGGAATAAGCAAAGGAGGTAATGAGGCCTGAAAAACCCAGAAATAACAGAATTCTCTTAAAAATCACTTCCTGTAAGGGGCAAAAAGATTTCTTTTCCATCGGGATCATTACCGGGCCGGATACCAGCGCTGCTCCCGTCCGCCCGAACCGGCGGCGGGGCCAACCGCTGTCATTTAAACCAATTGCGGGGAATGCTGAGGCTCCACACCTCACTGTCCAGCTTGTACTTCGGCTCCGCCGCGCCGCCGGCTACCCATATCCTGTCTTTGAACACGAAGGCAGAATGCTCATGCCGCTTGCTCCAGATCACATCGGACTTCAGCTCGGTCCAGTTGCGCCCGTCTTTGGAGTACCATACGTCACCGAAGTTGCCTTCCTCCTCCGACCAACCGCCGAGCACCCACATCCGGTCGCGGTACACTACAGTAGAAAACCACATCCGGGGCTTCCACTCTGCCGATGCGGTAACCTGCTTCCAGTTGACGCCGTCTTCGGAGCACCAGACGTCATTGACGGCAATGGCTTCAGGCGCCCGCTGACCGCCGCCCATGATCCAGATCTTCCCGTCAAACACCACCGCTTTCCCGTGGGTCCGCTTCGACCAGGGCGCATTGGCCAGTTCCAGCTTCCATTCCTTGCCGTCGGCCGACGACCAGACGTCGTTCA
This sequence comes from Telluribacter sp., assembly GCA_040394275.1. Taxonomy (GTDB): domain Bacteria; phylum Bacteroidota; class Bacteroidia; order Cytophagales; family Spirosomataceae; genus JBEBSO01. Next base: position 372 of record JBEBSO010000281.1, on the reverse strand, counting down.
TCATGGTTTGATCATTGTTATTGTAGAAGTCGGAGGTGCCGCCCATGATCCACATACGTCCTTTGAAGACGACAAAGCCGGGCGCCAGCCGCGGACTCCAGGGCGCTGTCCCCACCAGGTCCCATTTTTCACCGTCAGCCGATGACCATACCTGGTTGCTGCATTCCGAACCGGGAAGCTTCCGCCCTCCCATCATCCACATCCTGCCTTTGAACTCGAAAGCGGCAGGCAGATCGCTGTGCTGCCAGGGAGCTGTTTCCACCACCCGCGTCCACTTTTTCCCATCCCCGGACTTCCATACGTCCCGCGGGTTAGGCAGCTGGGGAGTAAACCACCCACCCAGGATCCAGAGCTGGTTTTTGTATACGAACT
>JBEBSO010000280.1:0-5429 GCA_040394275.1 Telluribacter sp. | reverse complement strand
CTACCAGCCGAAGTTCAATATACTTCTCCGGGACGACAAGACCTACCCGTTTATCTGCATCACCCGCGAAAGGTTCCCCAGGGTGATCAGCACCCGTAAGGTGGAAAGGGAGAAGGGGGAATATTTCGGACCATTTGCCAGCGTCCGCACGATGCATACCCTGCTCGACATGTTCCGGGCGCTCTATACCGTAAGATCCTGTACCTATGCGCTGACGCCTGAAAACGTCGCTTCGGGTAAGTTCAGGATCTGCCTGGAATACCATATCGGGAATTGTAAAGGCCCCTGCGAAGGACGGGTATCCGAAGCGGAATACGACGCCGAGATCGACCAGATCAGGCACATCCTGAAGGGAAATCTCCAGTCACCCCAGCAGTATTTTAAGCAGAAAATGACCGAAGCGGCCGCCGGCCTTGCTTTTGAGCAGGCGCATACCTGGAAGACCAAGCTGGAGCTCCTGGACGAATACCAGGCAAAAACCACCGTGGTCAACCCCCGGATCGGCGATGTGGATGTCATGACGATCGTATCGGATGAAGAGTCGGCCTATTTTAACTACATGAAGGTGACCAACGGATATGTTATCGCCACCGAAGCTTTCGATATCCGGAAAAAGCTGGACGAGAGCGACGAGGAGCTCCTGGCCATGATGATTGTGGAAATGAGGGAAAAATATGGAAACGGGGCCAGGGAAGTCATTGCCAACATCCGTCCGGACGTAGATTTTAAATTTGATGTGACCGTCCCGCAGATCGGCGACAAGCGGAAGCTGCTCGAGCTGTCACTGAAGAATGTCATCTATTACCGGCGCGAGGTGGCAGAACGGCGTGCGGCGGAAGAGTCGGCATCCACCTCCCGCCGGGACCGGGTGCTCATCAGGCTGAAGACAGATCTGCAGCTGAAAGCGCTGCCCCGTCATATCGAATGCTTTGATAACTCCAATATCCAGGGGACAAACCCCGTGGCAGCTATGGTATGCTTTAAGAACGGGAAAGCTTCCAGGAAGGACTACCGGCATTTTATGATCAGAACCGTGACAGGTCCCAATGATTTTGCTTCGATGCACGAGATTGTGACCCGCCGTTACAGCCGGCTGGTCCGCGAAAATGACCCTCTTCCTGATCTCATCGTAGTGGACGGAGGTAAAGGGCAGCTCAGCGCCGCCTGCGATGCGCTGAAGGAGCTGAACCTTTACGGGAAGATACCCATCGTAGGGATCGCCAAGCGGCTGGAGGAAATCTATTTCCCCGGGGACAGCCTTCCGCTTTACATCGATAAAAAATCGGAGTCTTTAAAGCTGATCCAGCAGATCCGGGACGAGGCCCACCGGTTTGCCATTACCTTCCACAGGGACAGGCGAAGTAAGACCAGCCTGATCAGCGAGCTGGAGGGAATAGAGGGAATCGGGAACAAAACAGCCACCGCCCTGCTCAGGCATTTCAAATCCGTAAAAGCCATACGCAGCAGCTCGAGGGAGGAGCTGGCGGCGGTCGTCGGTCATGACAAGGCGGCAAAGGTGGTGAGCTATTTTGCGGAGCAGGTAGCGCAGTAGCGTCAGGATATGCTTTTGATAAGGTATTCCTTGTTCCGGAATACAAAAGATTCTCCCGCCTTCTTTCCCAGCATCGCCTGCCCGATCGGTGATTTCGGGGAGACGACCCATATTTTCTGTCCTTCGAAATCGACCTCTCCCAGGCTGGCTGAAATGAAGATGCGGCCCAGGGTAGTTTCCGCCAGGGTACCGGTAGAAACGGTGTCCCCCGCGGCGAAAGGCGAAAGCTTCCCGAGGAAGGTCAGCTCCTGCCGGGCCTGCTCAAACTGGTGCCGGTACATGTCCCGCTGGTTTTGGGCCATGGCGCGGCCGGTCTCATATTTGTCCCCGGCTGAACTTTTGGTTTCTTCGTTTGCGGCATGTTGGGCGGCGTCCATGGCCTGTTTTGCCGCGTCTATTCGCCGGGACACGGTTTTTTTTACGAAGTCGAGCAAGGCAGGTTTGTCAGTCATAACAATATAGGCGTCGGGGCCGGGGGCGTTCCGGTCGGCCCGGATGCAAAAATACACCGGGATACGGGTTGATGCACATTTTTACGTTACCGGCTGATGATAACTTTCCGGGTGATCTGTGCACCGGGGGTGCTCACGCGGATCAGGTACAGGCCGGCAGGCCAGCTCCCGGTTGGCTGGGGCACAGGGCTGCCGGACCGGAGCGTCACGGGATCCCGGAGCAAGGCTCTTCCGCCCGCATCGTATATTTCCATGACGGCGTCCTGCGATGATTCGATCGTCACGAAATCTGCAGCCGGGTTGGGGAATACCTGCACCCGGAGCTCCCCGCCGGGCTCCGTGCCCGTCACTTCGACGTCAAGTATGTTTTGAAACAGGTAAATACCCCCGCCATAGGTGCCTACTGCCAGGTCCGGTTTACTGTCCCCGTTATAATCCGCAACGGTTACATGCTGAAAATTGCCGAGCAGCGGGGAGAAGGGCGTGTCGCTGAACGGGTGGCGTACCGTTGCGCTGTCTCTTTTTGTCCATTCATTCCACTTCCCGGAATGGAATATCTTAATTTTCCCACTGTAGTCGCAGGTCAGCAGCTCGGGTTGGCCATCCAGGTTGATATCCGCTACGGAGAGGCTCACGTAGCGCCCGCTGAAGTTATAGGAGACATTGGCGAGCGTGTTGGTCTGCAGGGTAAACTGGGGCTGCCGGGGAGTGCCGGTATTGAGGTAGCTGGCGATATTCCCTTCTGATTTTCCGATAATGAGATCCAGGTCACCGTCCCGGTCGATATCGTAAAAATGCACTTTGTCGGTAATGCGCGTGCCGGCGGGAAGGGGAATGGCTACGGCCTGGGCCGGGTTGAGATCGACGGCGCCGTTGCGGCTGCCTTTGTTCGGGAAATACCTGAATTCCAGCCCCCCGCTTCCTGCGCTGGCCAGGCCCAGGTCCGGGATGCCGTCCCCGTCGAAGTCTGCCCATTGCGGCTGGATCCGGGTGAGCGTCATCGATGCGGACAGGTCAAGATAGTCCCTGGACCGGATCTGGTACGCGGGGGCGTTGTTGGTCCCCGTATTCTGCAGGTACCACAGGCTTCCGCGGAAGCCGTTTTCCCCGCGTACACCACCTGTTCCTATGATCAGGTCGGTTTTCCCGTCTCCGTCAACGTCGAAGAACGACGGCGCGGCATGCTCCCCTACATCGATCATCTCATCCTGCAGAAAATCCTTCCTGACCAGCTGAAAATCCGGCCGGTCTGAAGTACCTGCGTTGTGGTAGTACCAGTTGGAAGACCTGAATTCCATCAGGTTGCCGTCATTGGCGGAGGTATTGGGCGAGGCGAGCAGGTCTTTTTTTCCGTCAAAGTCCACATCCTCGAGAAATACCGCCGGGAAAAAATTGAAGTCGACGGGATGTTCCCGGGGATAGGCAGAGTCGACCTTCGTAAAGTTGGCTGCAACCTTTTCCCCTTCGTTTACCAGGAGCGAAATATTGTTGCAGCTGACGTGGCCGAGGAGCAGGTCTTTGCGCCCGTCGCCTGTCACGTCGGTCACGAGAATGGCATTGCCGGAGTGGAGCACGCTCTGGGGGCTTGCGACCCGGGCGCCGGGATTGCTTTTTACGCCGCAGTCTTCTCCGAAATGAAAGTCATCGCAGCTGTGCTTGTAGAAGTTGCCCCAGCATATGCCGTTCCTGACAAACTCCAGGCTGTCCGGTACGCCATACCTCTCCATGCTCATGTTCTGGTGAAATTCGGCATAGTCGCCCTCGATGTCAAAGGTGATGATGTCGAGATCGCCGTCGTCGTCGAGATCGGTGAGCGCGGGGATGTCCGTGCTGTTGATGAGCAGGTTGACCGGGGTTCCCGACAATCCTATCGTGGTCAGAAAAGGTTTGACCTGTTCCCAATGCCAATCGCCCCCGTTGTGCACCTGCCGGTATGCCGTGATGCCAAACGTGGTGAAGGTAAACAGGTCTTTGTGGCCGTCCCCGTTGAAATCACTCAGGAGCATCCAGTTCAGGATGACGGGGAAGCGTGCCTCGTAGGCAGGAGCGTAGCGAAAGGTTTTGGCGTTCGGGTCGGCAAGGAAAGTGCTTATTTTATGGGTGGTCCGGTCGAATACAACGAGGTCTTCCGTTCCGTCGTCATCCAGGTGCATTTTGGAGAACTGGGAAGAGTTCAGCCCGCCCGCCCACGGATTGATCAGCACCCGTTGCCCGTCACTGACCTTCGTGGCCGAATCAAAGGCAAGCCAGCTTGTTTGTGCGCCCGATTCCTTCGGGAGCAAAAAAAGCAGCAGAAGAGGAAGGTAATTCTTTATCATACGTTGCTATAATTCACGTAAATTTGGCCACCTGGTCCGGATCCTGTCCCGCGATGGCTTACAGGCTGCGGTTTTATCCCGCTCCCCGTTGCGGAACCCGGGCTTAATTGAAACGAACCGGCACCCTGTTTGATTGGGGCGCCTCCAAAATAAAGTTTTTGAAAAGACTATGGAAATTTCTCTCCTGCACGAGATATACCGGAGAAGCAGCGGGGTATGCACCGATACCCGCCGGATCACGACCGGGTGCCTTTTTTTTGCGCTGAAGGGAGACCGCTTCGACGGGAACCTGTTTGCGGCCGAAGCCCTGGAAAAAGGAGCCTCGCATGTCGTGGTCGAGTCGGGAGAGGTTGCAGGCGACGACCGGTACGTGGTGGTGGAAGATGCCCTGGCCGCCCTGCAGGAGCTGGCCCTTTACCACAGGCGGACCTTCGGCTTTCCCGTGATCGCCCTGACGGGGTCAAACGGGAAGACTACCACCAAGGAGCTGATCGCGGCGGTGCTTGCGAAGAAATACAAAACATACGCCACCGCAGGAAATCTGAATAACCACATCGGTGTACCGCTTACCCTCCTTGCCATACAGCCGGATCGGTATGAGATGGCTGTCGTAGAGATGGGAGCCAACCACCAGGGAGAGATTGCGCGGCTCTGCGGGATTGCCGGCCCGACGCACGGACTGATCACGAACATCGGGAAGGCGCACCTGGAAGGTTTCGGCGGGGTAGACGGAATTGTCAGGGGGAAAGGGGAGCTGTATGACTTCCTGTCCAGGAAAAAGGGCGTGGTGTTTGTAAATGCGCAGTCCGAGGTGCTGATGGAAATGGTCAGCAAACGGCGGTTTTTCGGTGAGATCGTGTTTTACCGGACGGAAAGTTCCGTCCCGGGCGCGGCGCCTGAGGAGGAAACCCCGTTCATAAAGTACCGTTCCGCGGCGGGAGACCTGGTCGAAACCCGGTTGACGGGGGCCTACAATTTCGACAACATTTGTGCGGCGCTTTGCGTCGGGCGCTTTTTCGGGGTGCCGGAGGAAGAGGCAAACCAGGCGATCGCCGGCTATATGCCCGAAAATAACCGCTCGCAGGTGGTGGTGCGGGGCAGCAATAC
>JBEBSO010000279.1:0-5457 GCA_040394275.1 Telluribacter sp. | reverse complement strand
ATTACCTGGGGCCGCTGGTTTTCCAGGGAATCGTGAGCTATTCCACTTTTACCGGCGACCTGGCCGGCTTTGAGATGAGCCCGCTGGCGACAGTGCTGCAGTATAACGGGATCCAGGAGTCCCGCGAGTTTTATATGCCGAAGTACAATACTCCCGGGGATGCCGCGAGCCGGATCCCCGACCTCCGGAACCTGCTTTTCTGGTCGTCAACCGTCAGCACCGACAAAGAAGGCAAGGCCGTTGTTCCCTTTTATACTTCGGACCAGGAGGGGGCTTACCGGGTTGTCGTGCAAGGCCTGACGCCGGAGGGAGAAGCGGGATACGGAACCTTCTCCTTCGAAGTGAGCGGCCGGGAATAACGACCGGCCGACCATTCATCTGCTTATTTTACCGCTCGTCAGTGCCTTAGCTGCTTTATTTGCCAAGTACCTTGCAATGCAAAGTACCTTTTCATACATTTGCAGGGAAGTCAGGTAAAGGGGCCGGGTACAGGTGCCCGGCTTTCCGGCTTCCTCTGTTAGCCATGAGACAAAAAATTCAGCGAAACACAAGACAAGGATATGAACATTGAAAATGCTCAGGTGCAGATGCGGAAGGGGATTCTTGAATTCTGCATTTTACACATTATCTCGAGGGGCGAGGTGTATGCTTCGGATATGCTGGAAGAGCTCACCTCTGCTCACATCATGGTGGTGGAAGGCACGCTTTATCCGTTGCTGACAAGGCTGAAAAATGCGGGGCTCCTGGATTACAAATGGGTGGAGTCTCCGTCAGGCCCTCCCCGTAAGTACTACATCCTGACCGATCTCGGGAGACGGTCCCTGGAGGCCATGCAGGCCACCTGGATCGACTTGTTCAATTCCGTACAGACCGTGATACGACGTACGGAAGAATCTAAATCATCAGACAGGATTTCTTAATCGAAAACGAAATCAGAAATATTCAATTGGCCGGAAAATGGAAAAGACGATTAGCATAAATATCGGTGGTGTCATCTTTCATGTAGAGGAGGAGGGCTATCAAAGGTTAAGGAGCTATCTTAACTCAATTCACAAGTATTTCTCAGATTTTGCCGACAACAAGGAGATCCTGTCCGATATAGAGGGCCGTATAGCGGAGCGGTTTTTGCTTAAAATGAAAGCCGGCGGGCAGCAGGCGATCTCCCTGGCTGACGTGGAAGAGCTGATCGGTGCGATGGGAACCGTGGCGGATTTCGAGGCCATCGATCAGGGGGAAGACCTTTTCGGGGCGCCGGCGGAAGCCGCTCCGGCTGTTTCGGAGGAGGGGAGGCCCGGAGAACGGAAGGGGTTTGCCAGGGATCTCCGGCGCAAGCTGATCGGGGGGGTGGCGGCAGGGCTTGCCCACCGCTATTCCATCGACCCGGTATGGGTCAGGCTCGCTTTTATATTTCTGGCCGTCGGCCTGCCGACGGGGGCGGGAGTGGCGGATTTTCCGCTCGAGCGGAATTTCGGTTACCTGGGTATTTTCACCGTCCTGGTATACATCGCGATGTGGCTGGCGTTTCCCGGGAGTGCGACGCTGGAAGAAGACAAGAAAATAAAGAAGTTTTACCGGGACCCCGACCGTAAGGTGGTCGGTGGCGTAGCGGCGGGAGTGGCTTCCTATTTCGGCGTAGATGTGGGAGTGGTGCGGTTTCTCTGGGTTTTGTCGGTGCTGCTGTTTGGCATCGGGATAATGGTATACCTGGTCCTGTGGGTCATCGCGCCGGTGGCGAATACCCTGACTGAAAAAATGGAGATGCAGGGGGAGCCGATTACCCTTTCCAATATCGAGACCAATATCAAAAGAGGGCTGGACGTGAGCGAGCTGCAGGGCCGGGAGGGCATCCTGACGCGGATCCTCCTTTTCCCTTTCCGCGCCGTCTCCATCCTGATCAGCGGCCTGGGCCGGTTGCTCAAAGGCGTCGGGCCCGTCTTCAGGGTATTGATAGGCGTGTTTATGGTGCTTACCGGCACACTGGCGATCCTCGGAATCCTGATCGGGCTGGGTATTGTGCTCGGGCTGAGCAACACGGCCATGTTTATTTCCACTCCTTTTCAGATGATGCGCGAAATACCGGGCACGCTGCTTTTTTCGGGAGTGATCGCTGCCCTGACCCCGTTTGTGCTCGTGCTCCTGCTTGGGCTCAGCCTGCTCGCCAACCGGAGGGTAGTAGGGGCATCCGTGTGGCTGTCGCTCACGGGGATCTGGCTTGTCGGTATTATCGCCTCTGCCATTAGCGGGGTATCTTTTGCAGCGAATTTTTCCAGGAAAGGCCATTTTGAAAGCAACTATGCCTATAAGATGCCCGGCAAAGTGCTGCTGCTCGACGAGCGAAAGCTGGAAGACGATGCCACGAACGGCGGCATATCCGTGCAGATCGCGGGAATAGAGGGCAGGGACAGCCTGAAGGTCGATACCAGGTATTATGCGAGGGGAGCCTCTCTTTCAGATGCCAGGAGACTGGCCGGCCAGATCCGGTACGAGGTGGCTATGGAAGATTCCGTATTGTACTTCGACGAAGGGCTGATGCTTGCGGAAAAGACCTATTTCAGGGACCAGTCGATCGATATAACGGTGCATGTCCCTTTTGATAAGCCTTTTGCGATGACGAGGGACTTCTACTTTTCCAAGCTTTCCAAATGGGGAAACAGGATGAAGAATCTTTCGGACTACGACCTTTCACCGCGTCATGTGGATTGGGCCGGGCTCCGTTGGGTCATAAAACGGGAATCCGGGCTGGAATGCATTAACCTGCCGGCGGAATTGGTCCGCCGGGCGGAGGACGACCAGGGGTACTACGGGGAAGCGGACGTCAGCGACTTCAGCCTGGGCCGGAGAGGACCTTACATCAAGCACTTTGCCGGAGAAGGATTTGACAAGATCGTGCTGAACGATAATTTCAGCGCAAGCATCCGGCAGGGAAGCCATTTCAGCATCAATGCCGACGGGAAGGAAGAGGATGTAGACAACCTGGTATTTACTGTCAGGGACGGTGTTTTGCAGGTGAGTTACCTGGACCGGGACAAGATAGGGCGGAGCAGGATAGGCAAAAGCAGGATCGGGCTGGTCATCACGATGCCTTCCCTGCGTGCGCTGGAGCTCGGGGGCGCTGCGAGGGCCAAGGTAGGAGGTTTCGGGCACCTCGGGAAGTTCAGCCTGGAGCTGACAGGGGCAGCTATGGCGGAGCTGGAAGCAGAAGTGAGCCTGCTGGAGGTCGATCTTTCAGGGGCGGCCAAGGCGATCCTGAAGGGGAAAGCCGGGCAAATGGAGGCGGAGCTGTCCGGCGCCTGCCAGCTCAATACCACCAGGATGACGTTGGATAGGGCCGTCGTGGAAGCCTCGGGCGCCAGCCGGGTCAGGTTGGGACAGGTTGGCGAGCTGACGCAAAAGGCCGACGGGATCAGTAAGATAGAAACGAGGTAATCCCGGTCGGGAAGTCTTCCGGAAGTGAGCGGTCCCTGCTGTCTGCAAGACAGCAGGGACCGCTTTTTTGTGCCGGAAAGGGAAAGTATGTTGTCTGTCGGTTACTTGGGAAAAAGTACTATTCTTCGCTTCAGGACAAGGCAACATAGCTGAAACAGATGATTTGGATATTAAAAAGAAGGGCGTAACAGGGAAGGGGAAATGCCGTTGGGGAATCTGCTGATTTACAGTTCGTTTTTTGAGCCAGTGGTATGGCCTTCGCAATGAGATACCGGGCAGCTACCGCACGGAAATATGATGATTTTTAGGTCTTTGCTGTAGAATAAGTTTGATGACCACCCGATTCTTTGTAGGTAACGACGCAGTGCTTTCTACAAATAGTACAATCGTAGGGCCCTACTTTTGCGGGGTCTGAGTAGATGACTTAAAAGAACAGAAAGAACTGACTGCTTAAACTTTACAAAATGATGAAATCATACTTACTCCCATTTACCGCCCTTCAAAGGGTTGCCTTTTGTGCCCTGATGCTTTTAACAGGCGTTCCGGCCTTTGCCCATACCGTTACCGGGTTTATAGCCGGCAGCTGCTACACCACCGGCAATGACGTGGTGGTCAAGGCAAATATTTCAGCTGTCCAGTCGAATACATGGTTCACCTGGCAGTTTAAAGATAACTCGGGCGATTGGAAATGTTTCCAGGCCAATGGCGTCAGCTCGGGAGATGCGACGGTGACCATCAACGGCAAGTCTTTCCAGGTCACAGGCGCCCGCAGCAAAGGGAACCTTTCCAGTGTAACCCTCACGATAAAAAATGCCACTACGGACCTGGACGGTATCCAGGTCCGGGTGCTGATGGGAGATGCCACCAACGTTCCCAGCTGCGGCTCAGGTACCTATCAATGGGGATACGACGAGATGCTCCGGATTCGCGTAAGAAGCTCCGGGGACTGCGGTTCCGGCACCGGCTGTGCGGGCAACCTGCTGGTCAGCGGCAGCAATGTGTACGGCAATTTTGAATCCGGCAACCTCGGACAGGGGAGTACAGACCTGTCAACGGGCGGGAACAGCAACTCCACCAACCGTTACAAAATAGTCTACAGCCCCCGGGACTATAACTCAGGCTACTCGAATTTTACACCTTACTCCGGCAGCTACATGATGATCGCAAGGAGGGTGAATGACAAGACCAAGCGGATATGGTACCGTGAAATTACGCCTCCCGCGGCAGAAACCGGGAAAGTCAGGAAATACAACCTGTGTATCTGGGCAACCGCCGTCGACAATACAGCGCCCACTGTAAAGCTGGTCGCTACCTCCGGGGCGATCTCCCAGCAGGCATCGGTTTCTTTCTCTTCGTCCGATATTGACAAATGGAAGCAGGTATGCGTTTCGATTGTCGTGCCCGCCTCGGCTACAAACGTTACGTTTGCTGTATATGATGATGCAGCTACCTCCTCCAATCCGAACAGCCTGGCGCTGGATGATATGTGTCTTACCTTCTCCCAGGAAAACGATCCCACCATACCCCTGCCGGTATCACTTTCCGGTTTCGAAGTATCGGCAGAAGGCAATGGCGGCGTGCTGCTCTCCTGGACTACTGCAGAGGAGGTGAATGTCAGCCGTTTTGAAGCGGAGCACAGCGTGAACGGCAGGCAGTGGGCCAGCATCGGCACCGTAGCCGCTGTCGGGGAAAGCAGCACCACCCGGTCTTATTCGCTTCCCCACCCGGGCGCAGTCAGCGGGCAAAACCTGTACCGCCTGAAAATGGTGGATAACGACGACACTTTCGAGTTCAGCACAGTAAAAAGTATTATCGTAAAAGGGGAGGCCGGCCTGGCCGAAGTATACCCCAACCCGGCCAGGAGCACCGTGTTTCTCAAAGGCGGCAGCGAGACCAACAGGGTGCAGTTGTACAACCTGACAGGACGGGTGGTAAACCAGTACCAGCGCTTTCCCCAGAACGGCATCGACGTAAGCGGGCTTGCCGCCGGTGTGTACATCCTGAAAATAAGCCATGCCGACGGCACGGTTA
>JBEBSO010000278.1:0-5460 GCA_040394275.1 Telluribacter sp. | reverse complement strand
TTTCCCTGGTAGGTGCCCAGGGTCCGGAAGAAGCCCAGGCTGGACTGGTAAGAAGCGCTTTTGTTTGAGAACTTTTCCGCATACTCCAGCCCGGAATTTCTCCCGTGCGCGACATATGTATGCAGCAGCAGTTTCTTCTGGACAAGATCGATAACATACAGCCTTTTGTTACGGGAAGACTGGGAAAAATCGGCGATGGCCAATACCGGCTTTGGAAAGCTCATCTGCCGGAAACCGGCGTAGCCGTATAAAAAGGCACTTTCCGAAAGACCGAGAGAAGCAAGTCCGAGCGTATCGTAGAGCCCGGCCCATTCGGGCGTATGTACGGCGGATGTATCAGTACGGGAGTGGGACGCCGGCGGGGAAGGCAATCGTAAAATCCGGAATCCGAAGGCCGCTGTCAGGGCAGCAACTGCGAGAATTAACAAGGTCCGTGTAATGGCCGTCATGCGTTGGAACGGGCTGGTATTGATATGGTTGAGTATATGTAACGGAAATGCGGGCAGGGATATTGCCATCCCGGGCGGACCGGCCGGGCAGAAATCTGACGCATCTGCCGGTTCCAGGTGGAATTTTTAATTTCATTATATTGATTTTTTGATTTTACTCAGTTAATATTGGCAGCTGTTAAAAAAAGACAATGCCTGGCCCGACCTGCTTTCATTTTTACCATTTTCTCATTTTTCCTGACTGTGAAGGACAGTTTGCCGATTTGTAAAATGGATATTCTTCACGTGCTTGAAAACCACGCCGGCACACAGCCCGGCAAGATGGCCTTTGGCTACATAGGTACGGACAGCGGCCTCTGCGGGCAGGTAACCTACCAGGCGCTGCTGGACAAAGTCCGTGGGGCTGCTTCGGACCTGCACAAAGCCTATCCGCCCGGGTCCAGGATACTGATTCTGCTCCCGGCCGGTGCGCCGTTTATCATTTCGTTTCTTGCCGCCCTGCATGCAGGGCTGATTCCCGTACCCTGTCCGGTAGGCTATTCGGAAGCCGGTGCGGAGAGGATCCTCAAAATTATTGCAGATTGTGAAGCTGCGGGGATAATTACTGATTTGAAAACCCATAAAATGCAGTTTCAAAGGAAGACCGACGCATCCGGTAAGCTGCAGCGGCTGCCGCTTGGCTGGGTTTTTACGGAGCAGATGATCCGGGACCAGGATACGGCTGCCGGGTTGGAGGGGATAAGACTTCCGGGCCGGCCGGCCTACCTGCAATATACCTCGGGGTCGACGAGTGCGCCCAAGGGGGTGATGATCAGCCACGAAAACCTCATGGCCAACCTGCAAGCCATCAACAACTGGTTTGGACGCACCCGTGACGATATCTCGGTCACCTGGCTCCCGCATTATCATGACATGGGCCTGGTAGACGGGTTGTTGTCACCGCTTTTTACGGGAGGGACGGGGCTGGTGATGTCGCCGATGCTCTTTGTGACCAACCCGTTTCGCTACTTACAAACCATATCCGACTACGGGGCGGCTTTCTCGGGCGGGCCGGGATTCGGGTTGGATCACTGTGTGTCGCGGATAACGGATGCGCAGCTTTCGGGTCTTGACCTGCGTGCGCTTCGCGTGCTGTACGTTGGTGCCGAGCTACTTCGCGCGCCGGGTTTAAGGGCATTTATAAAGCGGATGAAAAACACCGGGTTCGATCCCCGCTGTCTCGTTCCGGCGTATGGAATGGCGGAGGCCACACTGGCGATAAGCCTGGATTACCCGGAAAAGCCGGTCGGCTACCGGCCTGAAGAGACCGTTCCGCCGCGGGAGGTGGTGGCTTGCGGCCCGCCTGTCGAAAAAACGGAAGTGGCGATTGTCGATCCGGATACCCTGTCCCTGGTAGAGGGTGGTCTGAACGGGGAAATATGGGTCAAAGGCCCCGGTGTGGCAGCGGGCTATTGGAGAAATCCCGCCGCAACCCGGGAAACTTTCGGTGCCTATACCGCCTGCGGCAGGGGCCCTTACCTGCGCACCGGAGATCTCGGCTTTATGGTGGAAGGGCAGGTCCACATCACCGGCAGGCGTAAGGAGCTGATTATCATCCGGGGAGTGAACTACTATCCCCAGGATATCGAGGAAGTCGTAAGCCGGAGCCATGAAGACATCCCCCTGAACGCAACCGCGGCCTTTTCAGTGGAAACTGCCGGGGGGGAAGCGCTGATGATCGTCAGTGAATTGAAACGAAAGGTACAGAACGGGGAGGAGACAGAGCGTATACGGATAAAAATTGCCCGGGAGGTAGGGCTGTCCTTCGGACTGATCCCGCACGAGATCCGGTTTATCCAGGCGGGGAAACTGCCCAAAACTTCAAGCGGAAAAATACAGCGGCTTGCCGCCCGGCAGCTGTTTGCCTGATACAAAATCTAACTAAAAAACAGAACATGACCAAGACCACTGCAGAAATCTCTTCATGGCTGACATCCAGGATCGCTTATTTCGCGGAGACCGGGCCGGAAAATATCGACGTCGACGCCGATATTTCTGTATTTCGCATCGACTCCCTGCTGATGGTGAATATCACCACCGAGCTGGGAGAATGGATGGAGATGGAGATCAATCCCACCATCCTGTGGGAGATGCGTACCATCGCCGCGACTTCGGAGTGGATTGCCGATAACCAGGAGGACTGAGCGGGTAAACAAAGAATTCTGGAGCAATGTCAGAAAAATCAATCTGGTCCGTAGCAGGAGAGATCAGCGACCGCTACGATGCGCTGCTTGACGAGATCCGCCGTCGCGACCCCGTTCATGTCAACCAATTCGGCGACCTGGTCGTGATGGACTACGACCGGGTTAAAAAAGTGTTTTCCGATATGGAAAACTTCGGGAACTTCGACTTCAGCGAGCGGTTCAAAATAGTGGCCGCGCTGTCCGGCAACCATCCCGCTTTGCTGGAGTTTGCCAAAAGCCTGCAATACTGGCTTCTTTTTATGAACGGAGAGCGTCATGCCAGCCAGCGGAGGCTGGTTTATAAGAAGTTTTATGAGGCGGACTATGAACGCATCACGCTGGAAGCTGTCGATGACTTGATCGCCAGGTACAGGGACCGGGAAAAGGCGGATATGGTGGAGGTTTCCAGGTATTTTTCGTTCCTGATTATCAGTAAGATCATTGGGATAGAGGAAAAAGACTATGATTTCATCCAGCGTTTCGGCTATATCATCACAATGATTTTTGAAAAAACGCTTTCCACCGGTGATCTGCTGGAGTGTGCGGATCTTTCCGCCCGGTTCAAAAGCTTTATGGAGCAAACACTGACCCGGCACGAACAGGAAATGACAGACAGCCTGCTGATAGAGATGAATAAGGTGATGGAAGAAGAAGCAGACTCCGGGAGATTGATCGCTACCTGGGAGTTCCTCGTCAACGCGGCGGTCGAAACGACCTCTCTGCTTTTTGCAGGATGTATCGCGACGCTGATCAGAAATCGGGACAAGGTGATAGACTGGCATTCCAAGCAGGCGACTGCGATAGCTGTGGAGGAATTGATCAGGTATGTAAGCCCTATCAAATGGATTCCCAGGAAGGCCGGCAGCGATATCGTCTATGAGGGCCATTCACTGAGAAAGGGCCAGACAGTTTTTGTATGCATCGCTTCGGCCAACCGGGACCACCATGTATTTGAAAACGCGCAGGAATTTTTACCCGGGCGTAAGCCCAACCCACACGTGGGTTTTGGATATGGGATACATCACTGCCTGGGTGCGAGGCTGTCCAGGTTTGAAATGCAGAAGCTGATCCCGGCGTTTATGGAGGCCTTCCCTAACGTCCGGTTTGATGAAAGTGAGCCGGGGGAATGGGATAATAAATTCTTTTTCAGAGGATATAAGAAGCTGCCGGTATTGCTGAAGTAGGCAAGTCTTATGATAAAGTTTACAGATTTCTCCTATTTCCTGCTGCTTTCCCTGGCCGTTTTTGTCTATTACCGGACACCCGGTCGCGGGAGGTGGATCTGGCTGCTGCTTACAAGCGTCCTTTTCAACCTCAGCTGGAGCGGAACGTATATTGTAGTATGGTTCGCGCTGACAGGTCTCTGCTATTTTGCGGGCAGGTATATCGGGAATCCCGACCATCCGAAAAAGCGTAGAAAAATCGTGAAATCGGTTTCCGTTGTGGTGAGCCTTTTGCCGCTTTTGTTTTTCAAGTACTTTCTTCCGTCCGGTGTGTTCGACTGGAGCCGGGCCGGTCACTGGCTGGTGCCGGTAGGGATTTCGTACTATACCTTCCTGATTGTCGGCTATCTCGTAGACGTAGGCCGGAAATTTATCAGGCCCGAGACACATCCGGGATACCTGGCCGTTTACCTCGGCTTTTTCCCGACATTGCTCTCCGGTCCGCTGGAAAGAGCGCGCCGGTTTCTTCCCCAATTGAAGACGACCGTCGCGTACGATCCTGATCACATCCGGGCGGGCATCTGCTTCATCATCTGGGGGCTGTTCAAGAAGGTAGTACTGGCCAGCCGGTTTGCGGATCATACCAACCCGGTTTTCAATGCTCCCGGTCAATACACGGCATTTTCGGTATTTATGGCCGTATTGCTTTTTTCTGTTCAGCTGTATTGCGACTTCTCCGGATATTGTGATATCGCGATGGGTTCCGCCCGTCTGTTCGGTATCCGGCTCAGTAAGAATTTTGCCAACCGTTACTATTTTATTCCTTCCCGTGCCGAATCCTGGAACGCCTGGAACATTACGATCACTTCGTGGTTCAGGGATTATGTTTTTTTCTCCGTCAGCAAGGGCGTCACCAATCCCCGGATACTGGAATTCAACCGGCTGCTCACCTTTCTGGTGACCGGGCTTTGGCACGGGGCGAGCTGGTCGTTCGTGGTTTGGGGCGGTTTGCAATGGGCCTATGTCACTTTTGAACGGAATACGCAGCGTTTCTGGGACCGTATGTATACCGGCATGGGAGTGGCGGTGAAGTCTTACGCTCAAACCGGGGGGCGGATCGTGATACGCCTGCTGACGGGTACCCTTATCATGGGGTGGTTCCGGGCGGCTGAGCTGGACAAGGGGATTGCCCTGTACGGCAGCATGTTCGGAATTTCGGCGGGTGCGCACTCGTTTATCGTACCCGGTTTCCTCCTGACTGTGGCGTTGTTTCTGGTGATGGATTTTATCAATTACCGGATGGGGGAGAAAGAGGATATCGCGTCCTATCTGCTGGCCAAAAAGCCCGTGATCAGGTCACTTTACCTGTTTTTCCTGGTTGAGCTGGTTTTGGTTTTCGGCCGGATCGAGGTACCGGATTTTTATTACATACAATTTTAATGGTCGCCTGATTTCCTTGGAAAAAATATGAGTTTTGTTAAGGTTTTAAAGTGGCTGGCCTTTCTCCTGCTGTTCAAGATGGCTGCCGTCGTCTGCGTCCGGCTGCTTGGGGTGGATCCGCGGAGAGACATCGCATTGCGGGAAAAGCTATGCAGGGAATATCACCCCAATACCGTTTTTATAGGG
>JBEBSO010000277.1:0-5461 GCA_040394275.1 Telluribacter sp. | reverse complement strand
GACCAGCAGCAGCAGGCCCGGCAAAATTTTATTTAAATTAATTCTAAATAATTCCATGCAGCAAAAGTGGGCAATCTCCTTTTACAGGGCTATATTCAAAACGTATTATTTTATATGCGATCCGTATTTCCGGGAAGGGTGGGGGGAAGTGCCTGATCTGCCGGCACTTCAGCCTGTCGCGCCCGGCAGGTCAGGGGGGTGCGGGCGGAGCCGCCTGACCTGCCGGGGAATGTCCGTTTTTACGGCTTTTCAGAGGTTGCGGGCAAATACTTCTTCGAACCTGCCGAAGGTCTCGGCGGCTTTTTCGAGTGCCTGCCGCTTGTCTCCGTCTGTCACAGCCGCCGCATTCAGCGCGTCCGTAAATGCCTGCCACATGCTCCCGGTTCCTTCCCCGTACCCGGAAAAGAAAGAGAAGCCTTTCGTGATCCCGTGCTTCCGAAGCATCTGAACGACATAAGGTCCGCCCATCACCGATCCCTCCAAAACATAAAGCGCCCCCATCGCTTCGGCTGCGCTGTTGATGCCGGGTGCAATGGCTTCCGGGAGCAGATCGACGTCGTCGCCCAAAGCTCCGATGTCCTTTTTCAGGTAAGAAGAATTACGCCTTCCGGCATAATCGGCCAGTACCTCCGGGGTGATAAACGGTGCGATCGCTTCCTCTACGGCCCGGAAATAGGCATAGAAGCATGTCAGGAAACCGGCGTAGTCCTGTTCGCTGCGGATGGCTTTTATCCGGTATACCACTGTTTTCTCCAGTTGCTGGTGTGCTACCCTGGTAGCGTCTTTGATCTCTTGACTTAACATGGCGGCAAAACTCCTCAATGTCGCGTCAACAGGCTATATGCGATCCGTATTACTTTATATGCAATCCGTATTACTTCTTTCGGACCAGCTTCAGGTCTTGTTTTTAGCCCGCATAAATACTTCTTTTGCAGGCATTGGGGTAACTCCCATGGGGCGCACGGACATGCTCACAGCCCGCGACGGGTCGATGCATCCTGTGGGATGACAGAAGCCGGATGAAACGGGCATAAGCGGGAACTCCGGTGCTTTTTTAACTTCTTTGAACTTTCCACGTAGATGAAATGGCTGCTGGTCTTAGCGGGCGTCCTCTTCTTCCCGGGCCTGTCTGCCGGGAGGCAACCCGGTCGCATCATTACCCTGGGCGGGGCCATCACCGAAACGGTATACGCCCTCAGGTACGGGGAACGGATCGTAGCAGTCGATGTCACGAGCGAATACCCGGCATCGGCGGCCTCCAAACCCCGTGTCAGCCAGGACAGGACCGTTGCCCTGGAGGGGCTCCTGGCCTTCAGGCCTGACCTGATCCTGGCTCCTGAAGGGGACATACCGCCCAATGTGGTTCGCCAGCTTAAACAATTGGGCGTCAGGCTGGTGACGTTCCGGCAGGAGTACTCCGTACGCGGGACACAGCGCTTTGTGCGGGAAGTGGCCGCAGCGATCGGTGCCTCTGAAGCAGGCCGGGAGCTGGCTGAACGCCTGGAAAGGGACGTGGCGCAAGCGCTTTCGGAGCGAAAATTGTCTCCCGCAAAACCCCGTGTCCTGTTTATTTATGCGCAGGGCGTTGGCCTGATGAGTGTCGCCGGAAAAGGGAGCCAGATCGATGCCGTCATCGGAATGTCCGGAGGGGTCAACGCAGTGCAGGAATTCAACGATTTTAAACCTTACAGCACCGAGGCGCTGGTCAGGGCGAATCCCGATGTGATCCTGATGTTTGATTTCGGGCTGTCGAGCCTGGGCGGAAAGAAGTCGCTGCTCCGGATGCCGGGCATGCTGCTGACCAGGGCAGGAAAAAATAACAGGATCATCGCGATGGACGGCCCTTTGCTTTCCAATTTCAGCACCAGGCTTCCGCAGGCGATCCGTGAATTAAATAAGGCGCTTTATATCCCTTGAAATACACATCTGTCTATATAGTACTGACAATTCTGCTCATCTGCTCATCGGCGCTGTCACTCAGCGTCGGTGCGATGAATATACCCGTCGGGGAGGTAGGGCAGGCCTTGCTGCAGCTGGCAGGCCGGTCCTCTGCTCCCGGCGCCGACGAACTGTATGCGGGGGTGATCCGCCTGGTTCGCCTGCCGCGGCTGATCATGGGCATATTGGTGGGAGCGGCGCTGGGCATCGGCGGCGCTTCCATCCAGGCCATTTTCCGCAATCCCCTGGCAGAGCCCGGTCTGATCGGGATATCGGCAGGCGCTTCGCTGGCCGCCGCCGCGATCATCGCTTTCGAAACGCTCCTGTTTGCTACCCTGGGAGAATTTTTCGGGCATTACCTGCTGGCTTTGGGCGCTTTTGCCGGGGCCGCTGTTGCCGCCTGGCTGGTCTACCGCATTTCTCTCCTCAACGGCCGCCCGCACATCGCCACCATGCTCCTGGCCGGAATCGCCATCAACGCGCTGGCCGGGGCGCTGACGGGGCTCATCTCTTACCTGTCGGACGAACAGCAGCTGCGAAGCATTACCTTCTGGATGCTGGGAAGCCTGGGAGGCGCCAGCTGGGAAGCGGTATATACCCTTGCGCCTTTTGTTGTCGCAGGACTCATCCTATTACCCATGTATTCCAAACCATTGAATACCTTTGCATTGGGCGAGCAGGAAGCGCGTCAGCTGGGCCAGCGCCCCGACCGGGTAAAAATCCGTGTGATTGTCCTGGCGACCCTGGCCGTCGGCGCAGCCGTATCGGTGGCGGGCATTATCGGGTTTGTAGGACTGCTCGTGCCCCATGCCGTCCGCATGCTGGGCGGACACGACAACCGGTTTGTGCTCCCGGCTTCGGCCCTGGCGGGGGCCGTGACGCTTACCGTTGCAGATTTGCTGGCACGCACCATAGCGGCGCCTTCCGAAATACCCATCGGCGTGGTAACGGCCTTGCTGGGCACCCCGCTGTTTTTATATATCCTGATTCGCGACAAGAAAAAAATAGTTCATTAAGCCCGGTCCCTGACATGCTGATCGCAGAAAACCTCACCTATGCCATTAAGCAGCATACATTGCTGCGCGGGGTTAATTTCAGTATACGGCCCGGTGAATTTATCGGTGTGCTCGGTGCAAACGGCGCCGGGAAATCGACGCTGCTCAGGCTCCTGAGCGGTGAGCACACGCCGACCTGCGGTCATGTATCACTGGCGGGCAGGGACCTCCGCAGCTACGGCGATCCCGAGCTGGCCACCAGGAGAGCCACCATGGCCCAGCAGCATCAGTTGTCGTCGGACTTCACAGTAAAAGAAGTCGTGCTGATGGGGCGTTATCCCTACTTTGAATCCGTTCCGCGTGCGGAAGACCTGGCTGCTGCGGACGAAACGATCCGCCTTTGCGGGCTGGAGATGCTGGCCGACCGCTCCGCACTCGCTTTGTCGGGCGGCGAAAGGCAGCGGGTCCATCTCGCCCGGGTCCTGGCCCAGCTATGGAACCGGGCCAATGCGCTGCTTTTGCTGGACGAACCCGTGTCCGCTATGGATATACGTTTTCAGCACCAGACCCTCGCCATTGCGAGATCGCTTGCCAACCGGGGATGGATGGTCGTGGCAGTGCTGCACGATATGAACCTGGCGTCGCAATACACCGACCGTCTTTTCCTGATGAAAAACGGGAGAAAGCTGCTCGACGGGACGCCCATCGAAGTATTGACTACGCGCAATATTTTTTCCATTTTTGCCATCGATGCACAGGTCAATATTAATCCCGCGACGTTGAGGCCGATGGTTATCCCGGGCGTGATCAATATGGATGCGATGATCCCGGCTGACCAGGGATGAGGCGGCAGGCTAATCTTTCAGCTCACTCGGCGGGATGCCGAAATACTTTTTGAACGCGATGCTGAAGTTGTTCTGATGGGAAAATCCCACGGCGGCCGATACTTCGGCGATACTCTTCCTTTCTTCCAGCAAAAGCTTCCTGGCCTCTTCCATCCGGAGACGGGTCACGTAATCATATAACGTAATCCCGAAATACTCCTTAAAGCCCCGCCTCAGCTTAAATTCATTCAGTGCGACCTCGCGTGACAGATCCCGCTGCGTCGGCGGGTTGACATACTGCATTTTCAGCAGCTCCCGGGCCTGCTCCAGCTTGACGATATCGTCCCCGCGGATGAGCTCGGGCACGCGTTCCTTGCTTCCCAGCTGCTCCAGCTGGTACATCAGCAGTTCCAGGATACGCGCTTCCGTATGGATCCGTTTAAATTCCCCCTGCTGCCGGCAGTTGACCATGTCGTCGATAACCCGCCGCATTTCAAGCGTTACGAAGAAATCCTCGTCAGAAAAAGAGGTAAACTGACCCTGTTCTATCTCCCGTACAAAATCCTCGTGGATAAGCGAATGCCGGTCTATCAGGTTAAAATAATAGTCCTTGCTCATCACGATCAGGAAGTACATATAATCGAGGCCGCCCTTTACCTCGTGCTCGCTGCTTGTGGCAGGGCTGTAGCGGATGTTATGCCGGCTCCGGCCGTACAAGGCATTGGGCCTGCCCCCAAGCGCTTCCGAGGCTTTTTTATAAAAAATAAACTGGCTGGTAATGGCTTCCCCCTCGAGCTCGGTATAGATGTTCCGCGGTTCGTCGAAACGCATTTCGGACCTCATGACAAAAAGCCCGCCGGTAGTGAGCTGGTGATTGTCAAGCAACACCGGCTTACGTTTGATCGCGACGTCCTTTTCTATCAAACTGTAATTAGACCTGTAAATATCGGGGACATCCTCGATAAACAACCAATCGGCCATCCCCTCGATGCGTGACTTGATGATCATGGTACTATAAGGTACTACAAACATACGAAATTATTTATAATTATTCCAAACAAAGGCGCCGGGTTTTCTGGTGATATAGCAGGATACAGTTTTGGCGGTCAGGTTGCCTGCCGGCTTGCCCTGCAAAGTCCCGAATGGTTGAGAAAGCCAGTCATCATTTCCGCCGTCTATAAAAGTGACGGCCGGATAACCGAAGTAACCGGTGGTTTAAAAAAAATGAAGCCGGAGTTTTTTACGAATTCGCCTCGGCAAGCCGCAGTATTGCGAAAATCACGGCACCTGTATTGATCATCAGGTGACAATGGCGGCATGGATAAAATCGAATGGACAAAAACATATAAATTGTTGGGAGAAGGTAGCCTGAGGAAGCAGACAAAAGCAATATTCGGTTGTGCAGATAGTTTTTTACAATGGCCTATGCAACCGGATTTTGACCATTCGGGCGAAATAGATATGCTCTTTGATATGAATACTCTCGTTATTTCTTAATTGCATAAATCCTGGTTACACTGGCCTTGCCCCGGTGATATTTTCCTTCGTTAAGCTCGATCTCAGTTTCGGCGGCTTCTATAAACTCAAACCCGGCAAAATCCGATTTCAATTCCTCAAGGTCATAAAGCATGTCCGGATCTCTCGGTCCCCCGGCATTCGGGTTCTCTCCCTGGTTTACGGCATGCCGTTTTCCAAACGCTTCCA
>JBEBSO010000276.1:0-5464 GCA_040394275.1 Telluribacter sp. | reverse complement strand
CGGCGCCCTTTGATTCGGCGATGTATTCCTGGATCATAAAATTGGCCCGGAGGCCGTAAAGCGCCTCTATGGTGGACCGGGCTGCTTTGGCCGTTTCGGCAAGCACCACGCCGACGCCCTGGGTTCCTTCCGTCAGCTTTACGATGACGGGCGGGCCGCCTACGATCTTGATGAGCTCCTCCACCTCGTCGGAAGTCTTTGCAAACACGGTCTTCGGAATGTCGACTCCGGCCTTGGTAAGAATCTGCAGGGTCCGGAGCTTGTCTCTTGTCCGTACGATTGCCTGGGATTTTACCGTGGTGAAAACCTTCATCATCTCGAACTGCCGCACCACCGCGCACCCGAAGGACGTCACGGAGGCGCCGACACGGGGAATCACCGCATCTATTTTTTTGATTTTTTTGCCCTTGTAATAGATAGCCGGCTTTCCTTCCTCCACCACAAGAAAGCATTTCGTGTGGTCAATGACCACTGCCGTATGGCCTCTCTTTTTGGCGGCCAGGACCAGCTGCCTGGTGGAATAGAGGCTTTGATTGGCCGAAAGAATCGCAACTTTCACCGGGACGGGCTGATTAAGCGTTTGACTTTTCTTTTTTTCTTCTTAACGAAATGTCGACCACGAAACGTCTCCTCAGGAATTTCCGGCCCAGTAGTACCGGGTAGTTCATTTCCGATCGGTTTGCCAGGGAAAATTCGGTGGTGAATTTTTCTCCAAATAAGAGAATTTGCGTCTGAATAACATAGCGTTTCTCTACCTGTCCGGATGAATTTTTTATTAACTTTTCGGCGAAGCGGACGGATGAGAACCGGGCGGGCTTTTTGCCCGATCCCAGGTCGGTATAAAAGACCAGCGTCCGGCCGCCGGCGGTATCGGTGACATATACTTTCGTGCAGTGAATGGAGGAAATGGCCGCGCCCGTATCCACCCTGGCCTGTACGGCGGTATACCCCAGCTCGGGAAAGTCAACCAGCTCGGTGGCGCCCAGCGTGATCTTTCGTTTTTTCGGAGGGGCGTGCTTCTCCATCGGGGGGCTATCTTTTAAAGCACATGGAAAGGGTCAGAGACAGGTCCAGGAAAACCATCTTGGCCCTGACATTGCGCTCGATATGGAAGTAGGCGTCGTTCACTTCACGGGTCATCCTTTCGAGCGATGGGTAGTCGACGGTTTTGGAGAAGTTCTGCACAAATCCCAGCTGCTCGTCTTTCACCCTCAGCAGGCTTTGTATGTCTTCCTTCCAGATGAACATGTCCCTGAACAGGCGGAGTGTGTAGTCGAAAAGGCCTTTCTGGTTTTCCTTGGATAAGGCATCAAATTCCTCTGCCTGTCTTACCAGCAGGGTGATGTCGTTCCGGAAGCAGGCCCGCATCCATTCGGCAAACCAGCTGTGGGTCTCGTTTTTGCGGTCGCCGAGCATAGCCAGCGCCATGGCCAGGTTCCCGTCGCTGACAAACGCTACTTCTGCGGCGGTGGCCGCATCGGTTCCGCACTTTTGCTGCAGGTACGCGCTGATCTGCCCGTCGGTAAGCGCAGGGATAAAAATCCGCTGCGTCCGCGAAATAATGGTGGTGAGCAGTTTGTCGGCCTGGTCGGTCACAAGGAGGAAAAGGGTCTTTTCCGGTGGTTCTTCCAGGATTTTCAGCAGCGCGTTGGCCGAGGCGACATTCAGGATTTCGGGCTTCCAGATGATCAGGATCTTGTATTCTCCTTCGAATGACTTCAGGTAAAGCTTTTTGAGGATATTCCTGGATTCTTCCACCGGGATATTTCCCTGCTTGTTGTCTGCATGGATGTATTCCAGCCAGTCGGGAAGCGTGCGGTAAGGAGTCCCGGCGATAAATTTGCGCCACACCGGCAAAAAGGCATCGCTGTTGTTGCCGTTTACCAGCTTGGAGGTGGCGATGGGAAAGATCATGTGCACGTCCGGGTGTACCAGCTTGCCGGTCTTGATGCAGGAGGCGCACCTGCCGCATGCGTCGTGCTCCGATTTGTCCTCGCAGTTGATATAGGTGGCATAGGCCAGGGCCGTCGCCAGCGCGCTTCCCCCGGTTTTCCCCTCAAACAGCTGCGCATGCGCCACGTGGTTATTCTGGACCGACCTGATCAGGGCAGACCTGATCTGCGCCGACCCCGGAATGTCTTCAAACAGCATCAAGATTCGTTTCTAAAGGAGTGAATGTCATTTTGGGACCGGTGCAGCATCGTACGCTCATAAACTTCCCAGAGGATGGACTCATCCTGCTCCTCGAAAGGCCATCCCTTCTGCCGCCGGGTTTCCCTGATCACGGCCAGGGCCTTGTCGTAACGGTATACCGAGAAGCCGGCCAGCTGCCCGCCCCAGGAAAACGACGGGATGTGCTTCGGCTGGAAGTCGGCCCCGAATACGTTTACATTTACACCTACTACCGTACCGGTATTGAACATGGTGCTGATTCCTGCTTTGGTATAGTCTCCGATAAAGACACCGCAGAACAGCAGCCCGGTGTTTTCCAGCTGGTTGCTGGCGTAGCTGAAAAGCCTGACCGGCGTGTAGTCATTTTTGAGGTTGGAATTGTTGGTATTGGCGCCCAGGTTACACCATTCACCGATGACCGAGTTGCCCAGGTAGCCGTCGTGCGCCTTATTGGAATGTGCGAACATGACGGCGTTGTTGATTTCACCTCCCACCTTGCACCAGGGCCCTATGGTAGTGTTGGGCCGGATCCTGGTGACCTGGGCCAGTACGCCTCCTTCACCGATGGCAAATGGCCCCTGTATGGTGCTCCCTTCCCCGACTACTGCATTTTTGCCGATGTATATGGGGCCGTCTTCGGCATTCAGCACCGCCGCCCGGACGGAGGCTCCTTCCTCGATGAAGATGGCTGCCTTTCCGTAGCAGGAGGTGAAGGGATCATCCAGGGCGGCGGAGCTCCTGCCGGCGGTAATCCGTTCCACATCTTTCCGGATCTGCGTGCCGTTTTCCAGCGGTATCTGCCAGATGTGGCGGATGATGGTGAGGTCATCGGTCCAGGCCACCGGTTTCAGCTGGCCGACAGGCGTTCCGGGCGACCACCGGGCCCCCGTCCGGAGGGCGATGACTTCTTCCGTGCTGTTCAGAAGGACACTTTCGGTCTCCAGCTGCCGGAGGGCCCGTACCAGGTTGTCGTCGGGGCAGACCGCGCCGTTGATGTACAGGTTGTCCTGTGTCAGCCGTAGGGGAAACTTCTCCGACAGGTAGTCCTCGGTGAGAAAAGACGCCTGTGTATCCAGGACGGCATTCCATTTTTCAGTGATGGTGCTCACCCCGCAGCGGATGCCGGCGACAGGGCGGGTGTAGGTAAAGGGAAGCAGCTGAAGCCTGACAGCCGGATCGTCGAAAAGTACAACGTTTAAAGAGAAACCAGGTACAAAGGTCATGGTGATTGTGTTTTGCCAGCGGATAGTCATATCCTGCGGCCAAATTTCAGCAATTTCCTGCGCAATCCAAATAAAAAAGCGGCTCTCCCCGATAAAGGAAAGCCGCTTCCGGCCGTAAAGAAAAGCGTTTGCTTACTTTTTGGCGTATTTCTTCATGAACTTGTCTACGCGACCCGTAGTATCCAGAAGGGTATTTTTACCGGTATAGAACGGGTGAGATTTGGAAGAAACCTCTATTTTGTAAACGGGATACTCATTGCCGTCTTCCCATTGGATGGTCTCGCTGGTCTGGATCGTAGAACGGGTCAGAAATTTATAGTCACTCGACAAATCCCAGAAAACAACCTGCCTGTAGTTGGGATGAATATCTTTTTTCATTGCCTTTGGTATTAATGCTAATTGTTTAATTCATGAATTGGACTGCAAAGGTAATTTAATTTTTTTTATTTTAAAACAGGTAACACAATGTTCTTCGGAAATGTTGAGAATTAATATTTTTTTCAGGTAGTTTGACCCCGGATTTAACGACTATTTTTTCAAACATTCTGAGGTATGTGTGCAAAAACTTCCCGGCCGATTGTGACCCTGACGGTGAGCCCGGCGCTTGACATCAGCTCTGCCGTACACCGGATCGTCCCGGAGAACAAGCTGAGATGCCAGCGGCCCGTTTTTGAAGCCGGGGGAGGAGGTATTAATGTGGCCAGGGCGATCACCCGGCTGGGCGGAAAGCCCGTCGCCGTGTTTGCAGCCGGGGGGCCGACCGGCAAGCGGCTCCAGGGGCTTGTAAAAGCCGAGGGGATGGATATCGAGGTGGTGGAAACCAGGGAGTGGACCCGTGAAAATTTCAATGTGCAGGAAACGTCGACCGGGCTGCAGTACCGTTTCGGAATGCCGGGCGCCGACCTGATGCCCACCGAAGTGGATGCATTGCTCGATACGGTCCAGGACCTGGCGCCTGCGCCGTCCTACCTGATAGCGAGCGGCAGCCTCCCGGACGGGGTTCCTGCGGACTTCTACGGAAGGGTGGCCCGTATTGCCCGGGAAAAGGGCTCGAAGTTTATTGTGGATACTTCCGGTGATGCGCTTCGCAATGCCCTGGATGAAGGCGTTTACCTGCTCAAGCCCAACGTGCCCGAACTAAGCCAGCTGGTGGGGGTAGACAAGCTGGAGCTGGACGAGCTGGACGATGCGGCCCAGGCGCTGATCATACGCGGCAATTGTGAAGTGGTGGTTGTTTCGCTCGGAGCGATGGGAGCAATCCTGGTGACCCGCGACCAGGTAGAGCACATCCCGGCCCCGCCGATACAGACCCAAAGCACGGTAGGTGCGGGAGACTGCATGGTGGCCGGTATCGTCTGGACGCTTTCCCAGGGAAGGCCGGTCCGTGATGCGGCGCGGATGGGAGTGGCCTGCGGCTCGGCGGCAACGATGAACCAGGGCAGCGAGATATTCCGGATGCACGATGTGGAGCGGATCCTGGACTGGCTCAACCGTTACGGACAGCGCTATAACAACATAGGGTATTGAGGTAGGCGGGCCGCATTTTATGGCATGGTGCCTGCAGGGGGAAGCCTATACCTGAATTTCCCGATACTGCATCCGGTACAGGTGCGCGTAGAACCCGTCTTTTTCCAGGAGCCGGTCGTGGGAGCCTTCTTCTTTGATTTCTCCCTTGTCCAGGACAATGATCTTGTCCGCCTCCTGGATGGTGGACAGCCGGTGGGCGATTACGATGGCTGTCCTGCCTTTCATGAGCTTTTTTATAGCCTGCTGGATCAGCGCCTCGGTCTCTGAATCTACGGAGGAGGTGGCTTCGTCGAGCACGATGATCCTCGGCTCGTAGACCATGGCCCGCACAAACGAAATGAGCTGGCGCTGTCCTACGGAAAGGGTGGAGCCTCTTTCCATTACTTTGTAGGCATAGCCGCCGGGCAGCTTCTGTATGAAGTCATGCACGCCGACCAGCTTGGCAGCCTCGATAATTTTCCCGGTCGAAATATCCGGGTTGCCGAGCCTGATATTGTTTTCGATGCTGTCCTAAAAGAGAAAAACGTCCTGGAGCACGACGC
>JBEBSO010000275.1:0-5515 GCA_040394275.1 Telluribacter sp. | reverse complement strand
GGCGAGGACCTATACTTTTGGCGTAAATATTAAATTCTAAGACGATGCAATTCAGACGGATTATTTTGACCTGGATAGCAGGTTTGCTGATCTCTTCCTGCAGTCAGCTGGATCTTATCCCGGACTCTCAGAAGAGCGTGGAAGGTTTCTATAAAACGGAAACCCACATTGCGCAGGCGACCATCGGGCTGTACAATTCCCTGCGTACGGTCTGGGTGACCTCCAATACTTCCTATATGCTTACCGAATCCCGCAGCGACAACACGTTCCAGGGAACGGCCTATGACGACGGACCCATCACCCGCTTCGAGGAAACGCCCTTCCTGCCGGTGTTGTCTTCCGCCTGGTCGCAGTACTACAACGCGATCGGCAGGTGCAACCGGGTACTGGAATCGCTGCCGGGTATAGAGATGGACGATGCGAAAAAAAGACAGTTTGAAGGCGAGGCGAAATTTGCCAGGGCTTTGTTTTACTTCGACCTGGTCAGGCTGTTCGGCGGGGTGCCGCTGGTCACGAAGTCGCTTTCGGTAAAGGAAAGCTACGAAATCGACCGGGCCACCGAACAGGAAGTGTACGACCAGATCGTCCGCGACCTGGAGGAGGCGGGCGCGCTGCTCCCTGAGGTCTACGACAGCGCCAACAAGGGCAGGGCTACCAAATGGGCAGCCAGGGGATACCTTGGGAAGGCCTACCTGTTCCGGAGCGGCTACCCGTTGAAGAAAAACGAATGGGACAAGGCCAGGCAGGCGTTTGCGGAGGTGATAGGTTCCAACCAGTTCAGCTTCTTTCCCGGCTATGCCGATATTTACAGCTTTGCCAACGAGGGTGGAAAGCAGCAGGTATTCTCGATTCAGTTCAAGGCGGGTACAGGCGGCAACGGAAATCCCTTTCCTACCCGCAACGCTTCAAACGACATCGCCCCGGTGGCAGTGAGCGCCGGCGGATTGCCTTTCGGCGGCTCACCGGCCAATCTTTTTCTGTCCAATGACGTGGTGGCCAGCTTCGAAGCCGGCGATATCCGCAAGGAAGTTGCGATCCGTTCGAGCTGGCTGCATAAGTCGGGCCAGGTAATCACCACCCTGCCGACCTGCCAGAAGTACCAGAACGGGACTGTCGTCGCTGCGAATGACTGGGACATCGACTGGATAGCCCTCAGCTACACGGATGTGCTGATGATGTACGCGGAGTGCCTGAACGAAATAGGCTACAGCCCTGATGGTGAGGCTTTCCGGATTCTGAACGATGTCCGCCGGAGAGCGGGACTTGAAGCCCGTACGGCCGCAGAGGTGCCCAACCAGGCCGCCTACAGGTTGTGGATGGAGAAGGAGCGGCGCGCCGAGCTCTGTTTTGAAAACCTGAGGTGGTTTGACCTCGTCAGAACCGACCGCGCGCTGGAGGTGATGACCAAATTCCTGGACAACTACAAGCTGGCTTCCAACCTGAAAGGGAAGGGACAGTACCTGTATCCCATACCCCAGTCGGTGAGGGACGTAACACCCAATATCAGCCAGAACCCCGCTTACGAATAAAAACCGGCCATGCAGGCAATGGCCTGCGGACCGGGAGGCAGCTTCGGAGAGGCCGGCTATAACAAAGCCGGCCTTTTTTTTCTTAAAACAGAATAAAATTCTGAATTATTTCTTTTTGTTGGCTTTGTGAGGTGAATTTTGATCGTATTCTCTGATTGGATACCGATTATTTCTTTTATATAGGTTAATTGTCAGAATAATATTCTGTTTTTTATTTTCTGACAATCCGGCTTCTGGGCAGGCAGCCGGCGATAGGCAGGTTTATCCGCCTTCTTTTCTGTTCCCGCTTTCTTCCGCCTTTCCTTCCGCTATGAGGTCGTTTACTTCCTCCATTTCCGATTTTTCCAGGTATTCGACGTCCTGCTCCTGCCGGGAAGAGCTGGTGTCGATATGGAACTCACAGCCGATGGGAAAGTGATCTGACCCGATGGACGGGTATATAAAGAGACGGTCTATGAAAATGTCCGTGCTGTGAAAAAGCAGGTCAAGCGGGACCCTGAAAAACCAGTACCTGGCGTGAAAGGTGGAGAGAATTCCTCTTCCGATACGCGCATCGATCAGCGCGCTGGTTTTCCTGAAGAGCAGGGAAGCCCGGGCCCAGGCCACGCTGTTGAAGTCTCCCGTCACCAGGACCGGGAGGCTGGCCTTTCTCACTTTTTTAGCTACGCTGAGGAGATCACCGTCCCGTTCTTTCGACGTTTCCTCTTCGGTTGGGCTGGGCGGAGGCGGATGTACCCCGAAAAAGATAAACCGTTGTCCGTCGGGTGTTTCGAGCTCTGCTTCGATGCTGGGCAGATCGTCGGCGACGAAATAGTGTGTTTGCACATGCCGTATTTTCAGCTTTGTATAGAAATGCATCCCGTAAGTGTTTTCCAGCGTTACTTTTTCATGAAACGGGTAGTCTTTTTCCAGCACGCGCATGGCTTCCTCCCAGGCGCCGTTGCTTTCCATCGTCAGAAATATATCCGGCTGTTCGCGCTGGATCAAATCGATAAACCGTTGGTGCTCCCTGTTGAACTGGTAGATGTTGCAGGAGATAACTTTGACTTTTTCGGAGGGTTTCCTGCCCGGGGAAACCGCCGATTTTCTCCAGAACTTGGTGTACCTTGCAAGTATATAAAGGTGGTAGACGATCAGTATGAACTGTGTAAACTGCATGATCCCTACCCATACATTCATCCGGGTAAACCAGAAAGTGAGCGGCCAGACTATCAGCTGGATAAGAAGGATCTGGAGTTTCAGAAACTCCGGCACCCGGAACAGCCAGTGCTGGTGTTGTATAAACGGAAGGAGGCTCAGTAAGATCAGAAACCCGGAAAGAAAAATAAAAAACGACTCCAACATAGTAGGGTATGTTAAGTGAATGGCTGCCTGCTGTGCTCATAATTACTGCCGCTTCCCCGGACCCGGCTTATTTTACCGGCTGCACGAACTGCTAATTTAAAAAGTTTATGAAACAAATGCGGTGGTTTGTCTCTCCTGGTAAACGTGCTCCGGAGTTTGTGCCCGGAGGGAGCAGCCAATGTCTTTTCTCCCGCTGCGCATTTTTTCCGGGTGATTTTCGTTATACAGGTCAGTACCATGGAAAGAATCGGGGAAAAGCTGAAAATACTGGCTGATGCGGCGAAATACGATGTGAGCTGCAGTTCGAGCGGAAGCAAGCGGAAAAATACGGGGGGCATAGGGGATGCTTCGGCCTCCGGCATCTGCCATACGTATACTGAAGACGGGCGATGCGTCTCCCTGCTCAAGATCCTGCTGACCAATCACTGCATTTACGATTGCGCATTTTGTGTGAGCCGCAGGAGCAACGATGTGAAGCGTGCGGCGTTCACGGTGGAAGAGGTTGTGGCGCTGACCATGAACTTCTACCGGAGAAATTATATCGAAGGACTGTTTTTAAGCTCCGGGATTTTCAGGGATGCGGATTTTACGATGGAGCGCCTGCTCCGGATCGTGAAAAAGCTGCGGCTTGAGGAGCGGTACAACGGGTACATTCACCTGAAGACGATCCCGGGCGCAAGCGAGGAGATGATCAGGGAAGCCGGGTTGTACGCAGACCGGATGAGCATCAACCTGGAGCTGCCCACGGAAGCCGGTTTGAAAATGGTGGCGCCCGAAAAAGACCATGCGTCGGTGAAAAAGCCCCTGGCATTTGTCAGTGAACAAATTCAATCCTTTCGTGCCGATGCCCGGATCATCAGGCATACTCCCGTGTTCGTTCCTGCTGGACAAAGCACCCAGATGGTCATTGGCGCCACGCCGGAAACCGATTTTGAAATCATGCGGGCCGCGGACGAATTTTACCGGGAATATAAGCTGAAACGGGTCTACTACAGCGGCTATATACCTGTCAACGGCGACAGCGACCAGCTGCCGCAGCCGGGTACGGCGCCTCCCCTGGTCCGTGAAAACCGGCTGTATCAAACGGATTGGCTGCTGCGGTTCTATGGCTTTGACCTGGAGGAAATCCTTACGCCGCAGCACAGCAGCCTTGATCTGGACATCGATCCGAAGCTCAGCTGGGCACTGAGGAACCCCCGGGTGTTCCCGGTGGATATCAATACGGCCGGTTATGAAATGATCATCCGTGTCCCGGGCATCGGCAGGCAGTCGGCGGTGAAAATCGTACAGGCGAGAAAGTTTGGCCGGCTGCATGTTTACCAGCTGAAAAAGATGGGTATCGCCTACAACCGGGCCAGGTATTTTATAAGGTGTGCCGATTCGCCGGCATCCCCGGGCGAAGCTTCTATGGAGCGTGTGAAAAGCAGCATCCTGCAAAACCAGGAAGGAAAGCGTAAAACGGGGCTGAAGGAGACGCAGCTGATGCTTTTTTGAAATGTACTACCTGTTCGACGGCAGCTATACCGGGTATCTTACCTGCGTGTTTGAAAGCTTTGCGCAAAAGGAGCACGGCGCTGTACCCCTGACCACGGACGACTTCCGGGAAGGGCTGTTCCGGGAAAGCCGGCAAATTGTGTCACAGCCGGAGAAAGCCGGAAGAGTGTACAGGGGATTGCAGAAGAAGTTGGGCAGCAGCGGAGCGCTGGATTTTTTCAGGGCGTTTCTGTCGGAGGATCGCCGGGCGTGGCGGTCTTCTTTCAGAATCATTCGCCGGGTGTTCGACGAGGGAGCGGAGATTTTGTCCGACTACGGAGATGACGATGTTCTGTATTTCGCGCAGACCTTAAAAAAAGTAAGCCGGGAACGGCATCGGATGAAAGCATTCATCCGTTTTCAGAAGAGCTCGGACGGGCTGTTTCTGGCCGTTATAGAACCGGACTTCAATGTGCTGCCGCTGATTTCGGATTTTTTCAGAAAGCGTTATGCTGATCAGCCGTGGCTGATTTTTGATGTTAAAAGGGCGTACGGTCTGCTGTACGACACCCGGTCCGTTTCGGAGGTGCGGCTGACTTCAGAGGAAAGGGAGGCGCTTTCGTCGCCGGGCACTGTGGTTTCCCTGGACGAAAATGACGCACATTTTCAACAATTATGGAAGCTGTATTACAAAAGCACCAACATCGAATCGCGCCGGAATATGAAGCTTCACTTGCAGCATGTGCCCAGGAGGTATTGGAAGTATCTGCCGGAAAAATGACGGCCCCGTGGCCCGTGGCCTCACAGGCCACCACCCCTCCCTGGCCTGTGTCTTCACAGGACATCATGTGTCAGCCATATGGTCTGTGAAGACACAGACCAGGGATGTGAGGATGTGAAGGCGGTTACAGCTGGGATACACCCGGCTACTCCGAGGCCTGTGTCTTCACAGGCCACCACTCACCCCCCCCCGTGGCCTGTGTCCTCACAGGACATCATGTGTCAGCCAAATAGTCTGTGGGACACAGACCATGGATGTCGAGACACAGACCATGGATGTGAAGGCGGTTACAGCTGGGATACACCCGGCTGCGCCACGGCGTATAGCCCGTTCTCATCCGGGGTGGCCGGAGGGGGAGAGCTCCAGCTGGTGGGGTTGGAATAGCTCA
>JBEBSO010000274.1:0-5526 GCA_040394275.1 Telluribacter sp. | reverse complement strand
TTTATAAAGAAGGAAAAAAGGATGGCCTCATTTTCCCGGGTCGTCCTTTTTTACCCCTTTGCGGCCGGGATAGAAGCTTTAACCGATCAGCCTTTCCAGGTAAACCCCGTACCCGCTTTTCCGGAGCGGCGCCGCGACTTCCAGCAGCTGGTCCGCATCTATGAAGCCCATCCGGTAAGCGACTTCTTCGATACAGCCGATCTTTAGTCCCTGCCGTTCCTCGATGACCTGTACAAATTGCCCGGCCTGCATCAGGGACTGGAAGGTGCCGGTATCCAGCCACGCCGTTCCCCTGTCCAGCACGCCGACGGTCAGCTTGCCCATTTCCAGGTATCTTTTATTGACGTCGGTGATCTCGAGTTCTCCGCGGGGAGAAGGCCGTATGTTCCCGGCGATTTCCACCACCTGGTTGTCATAAAAATAAAGACCCGGGACCGCGTAGTTGGACTTGGGACTGGCCGGTTTTTCTTCAATGGAAATCACCCGCCGGTCTCTGTCAAATTCAACGACGCCGTATCGTTCCGGGTCGTGCACCTGGTAAGCGTAGATCACGCCTCCGTCGGGATCGTTGTTCGACTGAAGCAGGCGTGACAGGCCAGAGCCGTAAAAAATATTGTCGCCCAGGATGAGCGCTACCTTGTCGCCGCCGATAAATTCTTTCCCGATAAGGAAGGCCTGCGCCAGGCCGTCGGGAGAGGCCTGCTCTGCGTAGCTGAAGGAGCAGCCCAGCTTCTTTCCGTCACCCAGCAGCTTTTGAAAGTGCGGGAGGTCATGAGGAGTAGAAATGACCAGGATCTCCCGGATGCCTGCCAGCATCAGGATCGACAACGGGTAGTAGATCATGGGCTTGTCATAAACCGGCATCAGCTGCTTGCTTACTGCGAGTGTCAGGGGGTGCAGCCTGGTGCCGCTGCCTCCCGCGAGAATAATTCCTTTCATGTGTTTGTCTTCTCTATCGGTTCCGCGGTCGGCGGAGCGTGCGCGTTGGTTTGCCTCCCGCCTCCCGGCTTATTTTATCCGTATAAAAGTCTTGATGGCCTGGTTGTATTTTCTGTATGTGCTTCTACGGGAATCTACCTGTTGGCATACATCCCGGCATAGTATTTCTGGTAAGCGCCCGAGGTAACGTGATCCAGCCATTCCTGGTTGGCCAGGTACCACTGTATGGTTTTCCTGAGGCCTTCCTCAAACTGCAGGGAAGGCTCCCAGCCCAGGTCTCTCTTCAGCTTGCCGGCGTCGATGGCATAGCGGAGGTCGTGTCCCGCACGGTCGGTTACATAAGTGATCAGCTCTCTCGAAGTGCCGGCAGGCTTCCCGAGAAGCTCGTCCATCGTATCGCAGAGCAGGAAAACAAGGTCGATGTTTTTCCATTCATTATGCCCCCCGATGTTGTAGGTTTCGCCGTCGGCACCCTGGTGAAAAATCACGTCGATGGCACGAGCATGATCTTCTACGTACAGCCAGTCCCTTACGTTTTCTCCCTTCCCGTAAACCGGCAGCGGTTTGCTGTGGAGGATGTTGTTGATCATCAGGGGGATCAGCTTCTCGGGGAAGTGGTAGGGGCCGTAGTTGTTGGAGCAGTTGGAGATCACCACGGGGAGGTGATAGGTATTGTGATAGGCCCGCACGAAGTGATCGGAGGAAGCCTTGGATGCCGAATAGGGAGATCTCGGATCGTATTTTGTCTCTTCGGTAAACAGCGTGCCCGGGTCATGGAGCTCCCCGTATACCTCATCGGTGGATACGTGGTAAAAGCGCCTTCCTTCAAAAGATCCCGCCCAGGCTTTACGCGCGGCGTTCAGCAGGTTGACAGTACCGATGACATTGGTCAGGACGAAGGCGACCGGGTCGGTAATGGAGCGGTCGACATGGGACTCGGCCGCGAGGTGGATCACGCCTTTGAAATCGTGCTTTCCGAATAGCTCGTCCAGGAAAGCGGCGTCGCGGATGTCTCCCTTTACAAAAGTGTAGTTGCCGGCGGTGTCGATGTCCTTCAGGTTTTCCAGGTTACCTGCGTAGGTAAGGGCATCCAGGTTGAAAATGTGGCAGTGGGGATACCGGGTGACGAAGCGGCGGACCACATGTGATCCGATAAAGCCGGCGCCTCCCGTTATTAATATCTTATCAGGCATGACTGTGTCGAAGGTGAAAATTATATTTGTGCTGTTCCGGATAATTTCTTTTGCCAGTTCCAGGCATCTTTCAGTGATTCAGCCAGGGTTTTTTCGGCTTTCCAGCCCATCACCTGGTTGGCTTTGTCCACGGTAGCGTAAATCTGCTCGATGTCACCTGCCCTGCGCGGGCCGATCGTATAGTTGAGCCTGACCCCGTTTACCTCTTCGAAGGTGTTGATCAGCTCCATGACGGTATTGCCCCGGCCTGTGCCGATGTTGAATACGTCATAATAATGGTTTCCGGTCTGCTGTCCCAACAGGATCAGCGCTTTGACGTGCGCTTTGGCCAGGTCGACGACATGGATGAAATCCCGGATACAGGTGCCGTCGACGGTATGGTAATCGTCGCCGAATACCGTCAGGCGTTCCCTGAGTCCCGCGGCGGTTTGGGTGATATAGGGGACGAGGTTGCCCGGGATACCCAGGGGAAGTTCGCCGATGGCCCCGGAAGGATGCGCCCCGATCGGGTTAAAATACCGCAGGGAGATCGCGTTGATGCCCGCGCCCGAGTGGACGAAGTCCCGAATGATGTCCTCCCCGATGGCCTTGGTGTTGCCATAGGGCGAATTGGCCGGCTTACGGGGAGTGGCTTCAGTTACCGGCAGCTCATCCGGCTGGCCGTATACCGTACAGGAGGAGGAAAATACAAATCTGGTCACCCCGTGCTTTTGCATGGCCTTAAGAAGAACCAGGAGCGATCCCAGGTTGTTCTCATAATACACCAGCGGTTTTTCCACCGATTCTCCTACCGCTTTGTTGGCGGCAAAATGGATGACCCCGTCAAATTTCTCCCGGGCGAAAAGCCGGTCTACGGCTTCGGCATCATTGCAGTCTGTTTGGTAAAAAACGGGAGAAATACCAGTAATGGATTGCAGCCCGGTCAGTACGTCAAGGTTGGAATTGGAAAGATTATCCAGAATTACGGTATCGAAACCGGATGCGTGCAGCTCCACAAAAGTGTGAGATCCGATGAATCCCGTCCCTCCCGTGATAAGTATCTTCATCTCTGTGTAGAGTTATTTTGTGTGAATTGTGTCGGGCGGCCATCTTCGAGAGCAACGGCCATCCCCTGAAAATATCTGCCGGATTCCGAAACTTTTTGGAATCTGAAACCTAACTCGCTACTTTGCGGGCAAAAGTAGGCAATTTGACAGGGATATAAAAATTGTTTTATTTACCGTTATAAGTCAAAATATTTCTGAATAATGACGAACAGCCAGATTAAAGCATTGGTTTCGCTTCTGGACGATGAGGACGCGGAAATCGTCTCCCATGTGGAGAACAAGATCCGCTCGCTGGGTAGCGGGGTAATCCCTTTTCTGGAGACGGAATGGGAGGGTAGTTTCAACTCAGTTTTGCAGCGGAAAATTGAGGAGCTGATCCATGAGCTGCAGCTCAATCTCATGATAGAACGGCTGCAGAACTGGAAAAACGGCGGCGGGCTCAGCCTGCTGGAAGGGATGTGGGCGCTGGCCACCTACCAGTACCCGGATCTTTCGCAGGAACGGCTGGAGGAGGAAATAAACAGCCTGTATGCGCAGGCTGCCCCGGCCGTGCAGCCGGATGCAGAGGCAGTGGATCAGGTCAGGGCGCTCAATGCCGTCTTTTACGGCCCCCTGGGCTTTGGTGCCAACACCAAGAGCTTTCATTCGGCTTCCAATTCAATGATCAACGCCGTACTGGAAAGCAGGAAGGGCAATCCCATCACGCTTTGCGTGATCTATATGCTCCTTGCCCGGAAGCTCGGCCTGTCCTTATACGGGGTTAACCTGCCCAGTCTTTTCGTGCTTACCTACAAAAAGGACAACACGCAGTTTTACATCAATGTATTCAACAGGGGGATTATTTTCTCCAGGACAGACATAGACCATTACATCGCGCAGCTGAAGCTGAAGCCCGCCGATACCTTCTACGAGCCGTGCACCAATCTTGAAATCATACAACGGGCTCTGCGCAATCTCATTCTTTCCTATGAGAAAGCCGGCGAGCCCGACAAAATCCGGGAAGTGGAGCGGATACTGCAGGCGATTTCCGACGGCGATGCCCAGCCCGGCATAGGCTAGTCGGTGACGGCCAGGCAATGGCTGTCGACCCGGAATATCTTTACCTCCTGCCGGATCACGTGGTCCTTGTCCCGCAGCGTGGCCATGACGACTGCCGCATCTTCGGCAAAGGGATCGACGTAAATGGCCTGCCGGAAGCTTACGGAAGCCCTGCCGTTCAGTTTGAACATCGCTTCTTTGGCGCACCAATAGGCCGAGAGCAGGTTGAGATTGGTGCCCGCGTGCGCAAATTCGGCGTCAGAAAGGAATTTTTTGGAAGCCCGGACCAGTTTATCAGTTACAGGCTCCATGTCTATCCCGACGGCCCTGGCGCAATCCAGCGCGGCCACAACATATTCAGCGGTATTGGTAATGGATATATTCGCTTCCGATCCGCAGAGGAAGGGCTTGCCGTGGTCGTCTTTGAAAGTGCCCCGGTAGCTGATTCCCGACGACTCGGCCAGCTGCCTGAGGAGAATCCGGCTGGCCATCCACTCTTTTCTCTTCTGGGGGTGTGCGATGGTCGCGAGCTCGGACATGTCCGGAAACACAGGCAGGAGGCTGTACAGCTCCTCAGCGGTTTCTTCAAGTTTCCAGATCAGCAGCCGGGCGCGTGTTTTTATATGTTCGTTCGGACAGACTGGCATTTTTTTCAGTATATTGATATTCCAAAGGTTAGGTGTCGCCCGGGGGCGTACCCGTTGCAGCCGGAGGTACACAGTGGATTACTCATGAATGTTTACAAAATTGATACTTTTTCCGGTCATCGCGACAGTGTTTATACATTAATACCCGGACCCTCGCCCGAAATATTTTATTCTGCGGGCGGGGACGGCTATGTCGTGAGCTGGAACCTGAAGCATCCGGACCTGGGTACGCTGGTCGCCCGGGCAGGGATGTCCGTGTACGCGCTGGCGCTGGATGCGGCGAAGGATATCCTGTGGATCGGCCAGAATTTTGAAGGAATCCAGCTTTTGAGTCCCCGGGATAAAACGGTCATCGCTGCTTCGAAAATCACCTCCGCTGCCATATTTGACATCCGGCTGACCGGGCGCAATGCCCTCATCGCCCAGGGCGACGGCGTTATCACGGTAATGGATACCGAAGCGCTCTCTGTGCGCAGGCACCTGAAGGTATCGGAAAAGAGTGTGAGATCCCTCGCGGTCAATGAAGGCACCGGCGAATTGGCCGCCGGCTTCAGCGATCACCGGGTCGGGATTTTTGACCTGGAGACGTTCCGGCCTGTCACGCTGCTCTCGTCCCATACCAATTCCGTTTTCTCAGTCCGGTATTCGCCGGACGGCAGCCTG